>CAZDDA010000025.1:0-9358 GCA_964504085.1 uncultured Thermotogae bacterium
TGCTCCTTGCCGCGCGCACTGGCCATCCTATGCCTCCCATTCTCTTGTGTACGAGCGTATCTCGTGCACCCTTTGAGTAAACTCAACCTGCTCAAACATGTCCAAGGCTCTGGGGCGTGCTAGGTCGTTGTTAGGTATGTCCGCGATTACCCCGGTCGGCATCTGGCCCATGATTAAAACTCGATCGGCAAGGAAGACTGCTTCTGAAAGAGAGTGGGTGACGAAGACCACCCCCGCCCCAATCGTCCTCCAGATCCGAAGCAGCTCCAGGTTCAGCCGCGTTCTTGTTATCTCGTCAAGGGAGCCAAATGGCTCGTCCATCAGCAGGACCTTGGGGTCATACGTGAGTGCTCGGGCTATTGCTACGCGCGACTGCATGCCTCCCGACAGCTGGTCCGGGAAACTGTCCGAGAACTCACGCAATCCGACAAGCTCTATCATGGCCTCGACACGCGCCCGTATGACGCCGTCGCCGAAGACTTCGCTGGGCAACGCGACGTTCTTGCGGACAGTTCTCCAAGGAAGGAGCACGGGATTCTGGAATACATAGCTGAACGTCCGCCGTCGAGTTGACTCACCCTCGTCGTTGTCCTGGACGGCGACCTTCCCGCTGGTCGGCTTCAAGAGCCCCCCGATCACACGCAGCAGCGTGGTCTTCCCACACCCTGAAGGTCCAACAACGGCGAGGAACTCACCCTTGCCAACAGTGAAGCTCACGGACGTGAACACCTGCAGAAGGCCCTTGCCGTTCGAGTACGCGGCTCCGACCTGCTCCAGGGCTATAAGGGGCTCGATGCTCTTCTCCTCGCGCGCCGGATCGGCCATGGGCACACTTCTCCTCCTCTGGTAGGGAGGGTTTCCAAGGGTTTCCAGGAGGTAGATGAGCAGCCCTTCTGCGATGCCCCCCTCAACCGGCACTCAAGGAGGGGAACGCGGATCGCTCCCACAAGCAAAGTTTCGCGCGTATGCCCAGCCTAGCACCGCTCCGACCCCCAGCGCCTGGAAAGCCCAACTCTCCCAATGCCCCCAACGCGAGAGCAGGCGGGTCGCGCGGTCCATCCCACGTTCATCCGGAAATTTCCGCTTCCACGCCAGCGGATTTGAGCAGGCGAGGCATGGGTTTCGCTGCCCGGCATGCGAGCGGATTGTTTGCGAGAGCTGTTTCTACGAACATGCGTGCGGGACGCGGCTATGCTCTGGATGTTTGAGGCAGGAAGATGTGTACATGGTCGAAGCATCAAGATACATTGGCGGGAGGAGTTACGACATAATATATCGCCAGTCATCGCCATACTACGCGGACTGCAACACCTGCAGCATACAGTACAGGCCCTGGGTACGCGTGGGCGCCATCCTGAGGAACGGGAAGCCGCGTTACAGATAGCGCTTTTCACCCGCGCGGTTTTCTGAGAGACCGACACGTAATTAGTGTCCGTGGGTGTGCCCCACGCACGAAGGGTCAGAATAGAGTCTTCGTGCTAAGGATAATATCGCACATTTATGTGTATCTGAGATTCCATCCCTCTGTTCTTCAGTTCGTCAAGCGACAGGACGTCCTCAGCGAAGTAATCGCCCTTCCGTCTTAGGACATCACAGACCGTCCCATAGCCTTGGTATAACTCGAAATGCAATCGAACATAGCGACCGGTCATTCTTCGAGTCTTTGACCGGCGTGGTCTGTGACCCATCCCCAGAAGGCATCCCGGGAGACGGCCTCGTCTTTTGATCCCACTAGCCATCGCCCCCGTGCAACGTCCCAAACCTTATACCGATGTTCCCAGTACTCGTGCCAATGGTGCCACTTAGGATCGTAGTGTACCCTCAGCATGGGTTGCTCACACTCCTTGCAGCTGAGCGTGGTCTCGGTGTACTTACGGACATCGGGAACCATGTACCTGACGCGGGATTCCGATTCGCAACGCCCACAGCGGAACCTAAAAACGTAGAACGTCACTGTCATCCTCCTGTCGAACGTGTACAGTGCCCGCGAACATGCACACTGTAGGATAATCGTGACTTCCTTGTCAATCCATTCGCAGAAACCCTTATGGACGACCTCGCCATGCAGAAATACAAAGCCGCCGATTCAGTCGACCTCCGTTCGCCTAATGGCTCCAGAGCCCCCATTTTAACTGAGCAGAGGCCGCAACAGCACAAGAGGTCCTTATCCTCCGGTGAATCAATGTTGATACTATCCCGAGGTGAGCACTCGCGCTCCTCCGTGGCTGCCTCCTCCTTCACCGTTGCACCCTACTCAATCCGGAACACCTTTCCCTTCGGCACAAAGGGAAGCCGGCCATACGTCGGCATCAGAAATGCATGCTCTCGGTGAATGCGCAGGGGATCACACCAGCCGTCGGTGATGATGAGAATTGGGCCCTTTGTCGGGAAGTCCTCCGCTTCCTCGAGCAGTTTGATGCCCGGCTGCAACACAGTACCCCCCCGACCCCTGACTTTGACCCTGTCAAGAATCACTTCCGGCGGCATATAGCCCTGATCGTAGGCCGCCGCGTCGCAGAAGACAACTCGCACCGCTGGGACGTCCCTCGATATGCTGTAGCTGGCAATGGCTCCCAGTGCCTTGGAAAGCAACCTTCGATCCATCGACCCTGAAGTGTCGAGCACGACGCCAAACGTACGGCCTTCGAGGGCCCCCTCTACAGGGACCCAACTCGGTCTCGGAATATCAGGGGTGGCGGACTGCCGCCGACTTGGGCGAGCGTAGGACCGCCGCTTCTCAACAGGTGCGAAGTGCTCGTCGAACCACTGTGCTAACTCCACATCCCAGGGGATCGGGGGCTGGTCTAGCGCCCTGATCTCTTCTACCAGCCCCGCTGGCAGGTACCCTCGTTCCCCTTCCTCATGATGCGCTAGCCCTTGCCTGAGGCACGACCGGTAGAATGAGTCCAAGTCAACGCCTTCACCTGTCTGCCACCAGTCCGGGCGACTGGGCTCCAATATGTCTCCCAATCCCTTGCCACGAAGCGTCACCAGCTTCCTGTATTTGCGAATGTCCGTCACAATGAGGTCGTATACCTCCTCAGCGGACATTCCCCTCAGCTTCGAATCGTGGAGCACTCCCATCTTTGGTAGCTCACCGATACCCATTTCCAGGAGCCATCCATTGATGACGTAGTCGCAGGCCACGTTCCACAAGAAAGCGTCTCTCCCCTGTCTTCTCGCATCGTGCCTGAGCCCAACGTGCAACAGCTCGTGCGCGACAACGAATCGCCATTCGTCTTCTTCCAGGCCCGCACCGGGGCTGATATAGACCTCCCGCATTTCAGGGTCCACAGCCGCCACGCTGATGTCCATTCTCCTGCAAACCGCAGGATCCTCCAAGAACGACATACCTGATGCAAGAGAGCCCAGCAGCGGGTAGCGGTTCACGAACCACTGACGCGCCTTATCGACGGCAGAGCTGCTCTTCCGCGGGCCTCCCATGGGATCCTCAACTCCCCCCGCCACGCGAACCGCGCTCGCGACTGCCGCCCTGATGCCGTCCGCGAGCTTGGCTCTCCAAAACCCCTCATCGAACCTTCCTTGGCTAGGAAGCATGTCATAGGCTCCTGGCCCAGCAGTCCCACACAGGCGCAGTTCAGGCGGTATGCCTTCAGCGCACAGTCTCTCATATAGCTGAGATTCCGAGGCCGGCAAGGGGACGACCGGTGGCTCGATGCCAACGGGTGGTCGCGCGATCTTGAAGTCTCCGAGGAATCTCGCAACCTGACAGTCACACGCGACATTCCATTCAGCCGGTGCCCTCTCCATCTTCAGGTGGCCTAAACCAAGATGCAGCAGGCAATGTGCGAGCACGTAGACCCAGTCCTCGGCCGACGCCAGCCGCGTTGGGTGTACGTGTATCCGCCCGCTCGCCGTAACAACCGCCCAGCCACCAGGAGGGCAGCGGTTGCGTTTCTGTCTGTTCAATCCTGAGCTGCGCTCCAGCGAGAAGAACATAGGGTGCCGATACAGGCGCGAACGGGCCTCCTTGACGGCTGCGGCTGCCGGATCAAGTCTGACAACTCTTGCTCTTCTACGAGCCATTGCGCTTCTCTGCAATACGCGGGAGATCTCGAGCGATCTCGACCATCAACCAGTCCGGCAACGTCTGTCCGTCCTCCTGCTCTGACACGACCATTTGCGCGATCTCCAAATTTATCGCGGCAAGATCCTTGACCAGCGCCTTGACTTGGTTGGCGAACTGGCGGTGGCCACTCTTGAGGGATTTCTTGGCTTCCGGCAGCTGCTTGATCACCTGTGCTCGGAACGACTGAGCCAGGAAGTACAATACATCCCTCTCTTCCGGCGCACTCGGCCAGCCAATCTCCCCTTTCAGTATGCGGTTCAGCTGGAACTTGCTCTTCGCCTGCTTGAGGAACCCCATGAACTGCCCCGCATGTTTCGGAGAAAGGCACCCGTATGCAATCGGGCCAAGGTGGTCCTCGTCAGGCGCGTCCCCCAGTTCATTCAAGGCATCGCTTAGCATGTGCCACGACCTAGGCGTCGAAAACGGCTCTTCGTGCTTTGGCGGCTGGCTCCACAGATGATCAGGGCGGAGTTGGATATACTCCATTACGGCCGCATTGATGTTGTTCTTCGCGGCCCATTCAAGCCAATCCCGATGTGACACCTTCAGATGCACGTGCACCATGCGGTTCAGCAAGGCCGACGACATGGGCTTCACTATGGCGCTGTCCTGCGACCGATTCCCCGCACCCACAACAATTGAGCCCTCTGGCAGGAAGTATTCGCCTATGCGTCGATCATGGATCAGGCTGTAAAAGGCCTTCTGCACTTCGTGCGAGCAAGCATTCAGTTCGTCGAGGAAAAGGCAATAGGGCTCGTCGCGAGCGATGGTTGTGGGCGGGCAGAAGCGGCTCTTCTCCCCTACTATCTGGGGGACTCCTATGATGTCCTCAGGAGCCACTTGACTCCCCAGCAGGGACACGCACTCCAGCCCAAGGGATTCGGCGAACTGCTGGACGAGACTGGACTTGCCTGTTCCAGGTGGCCCCCAAATGAAGACTGGTCGGACCAATGCCACGTTCAGCAGAAATTCTGAAAGTTGCTTCTGCGTCACCGTCTTGACCGGATTCATCTCTCACTCCAGCTTCAAGCTGAAGGCGTTGGGAGTCTCGCATAAATGTCATCTTCAATGACGCCCTGCGCGCGAAGCAAATATGTCAAAGCAGTGTCCAGCCACTTCTTGCCCTTCACATCCATTCTTACTAGCTTCGGCAGGATCTTGTGCATATTCCACCCCCGCCGGAAGCATGCCATAAGGCCCGCAAGGTGAGCAACAACCTCTGTCGGGAGCCCCTCCCCTATGGCAGTGAGGTCAATGCCCAGCTCTCCTTTCAGGCCCTTTTGCAGGCCTTCCATGGCCCAAGGCAGATCCATGGCAGCATGCGCCTCCTCGTGGCCTCTAACGAATGTGTGCACAATCCCCGTTGGCGGACATCTATAGGCTATCGCGGCTGCACCTCGATCTTCTTTCGTTTTGCGACGGCTCCAGGCGTACATTCTGCAGGTGCCGCCCACCCAGCTACTGTCCTCCTTCTTGCCTGGGTGCTTGCGCGCCATGCGACTATGGTACGGGTATGCCAAGATGCGATCCAAGATGGAGAAGAATCTGAAGGGGTCATCAACGCGCCCGAAGTCGTAGTACATCGCGTTATCGGGCATCCGGCTTGTTACACCCATAGCAGGGAATAGAACGTCGACCGCCTTTTTGCCCGCGCGCTTCTCTGACGAACTCATGTCGACGATCCGCGCGAACTTTCGGATCTTGCGCTGCAGAGGGTACGGGAGTTTCCTCAACTCAGCCGGGCGCCTTATTATACTTGCCGAAACACAGTAGTCTCTTTTCATCGCTCACCTCCTATCCATGCGTGCTGATATCCCAGCTATAGCCGTGCCTGGTCGTAGGGACTGGTCTTTTCGAAAGCCCGAACGATTTCAAGCATCCCTTCTAGATCCGCTCTCAGCTGCTCATGTCTCCGTTCGCCCTCAAGGAATCTCCTGTACAAGGATGGCATGTCTTCCTTCGCTAGGGCGAGGAATTCGTCCTCCCCCACAAGTGTCTTCCAAAACCGAGTAATGCCATCCACTGTTGGCGGCATAGGGCTTTCCACAGTAAATTCGCCCGGAGAGATTACCCTGTAGCCTTCCTGTTTGACCACCGGTAGAGCTGCCCGAGCCAGACGACGCCACTGCCTTCGCAGCCCGTTCCTCAGCTTCCGGCGCTCTGCGACAGCATTATCCATGCGCGTCAGCCACTGCTCGAGCTGTTCAGTCATCGTTGCGAAGTCATCCATGACACCGCTCCGCGCAAGCCACTCTTACATTCGGGCCGCTGGGGTCCAACTCGAAGTCAACTGGCACAAACTCCGTTATCACCGTCATGTTCGTCTTGGCGTGCATCGTCAGGCTCGGTGCGATCACCGCTGATCTCCCTCTCGCCAGTGCAAGATACGGCAGAACCTGGTCGCTCATGTGCTCATCAACCGTCGAGCCAGACTCCAGCGCCCTCAGTAGCCCCTTTGCAGCCTGCCGCCCAACCGCCTTCGCGGGCTTCCCTTTCTCCCCCAGACCGTCAGCACCGAGCGCACAGCCAGTGCTCGTCCGCGCAGCAAGGACTACTCCAGAACCCGGACAGGAAGAGTCAACATAGCTCGTCTTGATGCCACAACGGTACCCCCTGTTTTCCAAGACGCTTGTGGCCGCTCTTGCCTGCCTTTCTGCCACCTGACGCTTCTTTAGCATTCTGCTGGCTATCGAGACCCCCTCTATGGCGTTCACGTCCCCTTGCTCAAGCAGCAGCAACCTTCTGAGTTCTCCTGTACTTTGTACTCTCGCTCTGACAAGCGAGCCACCCACGGGGTAAAACCCGTGCCTCACAATTTCTATCTCCGCGCTACAGCCCATTGCTTTCAGCAGCGGGAGCAGAACAAGCTGAATATACTGGACCGGGGGCGCGTACTTGCCGAAAGTCGCTCCTCCCGAGATCTCTGCTGTCGTAATCTCTCTTGCCGCTAACATTGCTACCAACAACGCTTGTAGCACCAACCCAACAGATCCGGCCGTCTCTATGCGCACCCGGATGTGAGACTCGAACGTTTCGCCCGGGCAGAAGTATATTTCTCGCGAGCCTAACCTGCCCCCGTCCAACTTGCCGCCACACAGTGTCAACAGCGCCTCCAAGCTTCTCAAGTGCTGCACCCTTAGCCCCGGCTGCGATCTTCCAGCTCGTATGCTGTGAATGCGAACTGGTTTGCCTGAGAGCACAGACAACGCGGACGCGATCCTGACTATCGCTCCTCCACCCTCAAGCATCGAACCGTCGATTTCAACCTGAGCGGTTGGTCTGGACGCGCACGGCCACCGAGCCAATGCTATGCTCCCCTCCTTAGAACTCTCTCCGCCCACAAACCTGGCCGAGCACACATCCTGACGGTTCTGGTTTGCTCGACGGTCTGGGCGTCTGTTTGGCGTTTGAGTCGGGCGCGAACGCGACGACGATGTCGCTGGCGATCCTCGCCCTTGGAGAAGTCACCTTTGAAGCCGTCGTGAGAGACTTCCCGACACGAGATTCGTTTGAAATCGTCCTTCATACTCCCTACTCCCGCTCTCGCATGGATTCCCGCGGCGCTTCTTGAAGATGCTTAGGCCGTCCTTGACACATTTCGTCACTGAGCGGTGCAGCGCATCGTGGTCGTGCTGGTTAGGCGCGACGGTCTGCCGCAAAGGCGGATGTCCCGTTTCTCATCCTTGTCCTTGATATGGTAGATTGGGAGCCCTGCTGCCGTCAACCGTTCCAGACCGACGCCGCGCCGCAGTCTGGAATTGTCACAGCACGATCGCAGATATTCAAGCGACTCAAACGCGGCTACAGCTTATGCCCGTTACGGAGACCGACGTGATCCTGCGGATCTGTACCAAGCCTGACTCCCGAGGCAACGTCCACCAAGGTATCCTCTTAACGAGTCGCTGTCTGCTCGCTTTGCCAAGGCTCCTTGTCCGCTTCCGCGGCTCCCATCCGGCGGCGATCTGAGGGCTTCGGACGCTCAGTCAGCATCGAGTGGTTCTTCTTCCATGGCTTGCACATGAGACACCCTGAACGAGCGCTTTTCGGCTTACCCCGCTTGTGATGCGCCGTTTCTGCGCCTCCTTCTCAATCCGCAAGTCCGCTTCCGCCAGTTGGATACTCGCGACTAACAAGCACTTGGTGCCAATAAGGTAAGACGACGGTCTTGTGGTCTGGATGCCTTATCCTACCCTTGCCGAATTCGGACATCTGTGGCCCACGGGGGTCCCGATAGACATATTCCGCCATGTGGCCGGTCCTTCCCCCTCCGGTCAATTCTATATTCCTAACCACGAGCCAATCGTCAACAACGAGTTCCGGCCGAGGGACGAAGAAGAACTCCCCCTGTCTGATGAATGCTGCGGTCTTCCTCTTGTTCTTCTTATTCGCCTTGACTTTCTTCTGGTGCTGCGCCTCCAGCACAGCCGCTGGCTTCAACGCCTCTTTGGCCCCGTCAACCGTCGAGGCCCCTTCAGGAAGTCCCGCAAAGAACCAGTGGCGCTCGTCGTGGCCACAAAGGGACTTCTGTATGTCTCTCGGGTGGCGAGCGCCCTGCACCAGCAGAAGCAAATGGCGATCTTTGGGCCTAACATGAAGGACTGAGATGCTAAGCTCTTCGTCCGGCTGCACGCCGATATCGAAGTACTCACCCTTGCGATCCTTTGCGACAGCGATCGAGAAGACCTGTGGCGTCGCTCCCCTCCAGCGCGGAGCAGGGGGCTGACCGAATTTCACCCTTGCGCCGATCTTCACGAACTTCTGTGCGATGTGTGAGGTTTCCATCTTGAACTCCTTCAGATCACATTATTAGTGCTACGTCCGCTGTACCTAACGAAACTGCTCCTGCCCGACGGGCAAGAGCACCTCTTGCTCTTTGTCTGTAGCTAGGTCGCAGATCCTCTTCAGGGCAACCAGCTTTCTCATTCCGCAACTCCGTTCCTATTGGAGAGGCCCCCGTCGGGCCGCGATCACGGACCTCCGCTGTCGATTCCCCCTGTGCGCTTTGAATGGGCCGAATGGTCGTTCCCAGGAGAGTGGAGGCGGCGGGAATCGAACCCGCGTCCCGCACATTTCAGTATAGGCTTCTACGTGCATAGTTCGTCATTTGATCTCGCGTCCCAGGACTCCGGCGAACAGGATTAGAGGGACGCCAGCTCGAACAGCTTTCTCGCCCGGTTCCCGCCGAGCAGAGGAACTAGGCCATCCCGCTGTCGGCGTTCGCTCCGGGCTAGCGGGAGTCGCCCGGGGAACGTGGCTACGTGTTAGGCA
>CAZDDA010000025.1:9368-14605 GCA_964504085.1 uncultured Thermotogae bacterium
CAGTGCGTAATCTGCATTGGCAGATGTTGTGCGTCAGGTGTTTTATGAGGCCGCCTGACAACCTCAGCACGCCACCTACACCTCAACTTGCACGGTCGAATCCATTCGCCCCCTTTGGCATACATCAAGGCCACTCCTAACACACAGTGCCATCTGGGCCCCCAGGGCCGACGTGCCCGTCGGAAAGCTTCGAAATGACGCAATTGAGCTCGTGCAGAAGCTCCTCCGGATCGTACACGCGAGATCTGAATATGGACCAGATCTGTTTTTCTTCCGCCGGCATCCTCGGCGCGCACCCTCTGTCAATCAGTTCCGCTACCTTGCCGGCCCACCCGCGCAGAACCCTTTCAAGAGCGCTTTGATTCGAGAAGTTATCTACGTAATCCAGAATGATGGCGTGTTCCGCGCCGTCCCTCAACACATCACAGACATCCATTTGCGAGAGGCGCTCCAGCAACATGGATTGGCACGGCTCCTCCGGCAATGACATCAGAAACGCTAGAATCTCCCACGGCGGGGTGACCCCTGTGTCGTCCGAGAAGTAGAGGTCTAGCATGCAAGAGATGTTTTCTCCCGTGGGGCTCTCTCGTACCAAGTTCTCAAGTTTGTTGTATTCCAATTCTTCCCACTCATCGAACGCATCTTTCCAGCGATGCCGAAGCATGTTGAACTCCTCCTCCGGGAACTCGTCTGGCATCGCTTGATGCTTCGCAGCCAGTGCCTCGCGCAAGACATCGCCGTCCTGTTGCAGCGTCATCAATCTCGCACGTGCTGCTTGCGGGGAATCGTCATGTTTCAGATGCGCGGTGTACGGCTTATAGCTTGAGACAGTCCTGATCCCGGCCAGTTTGGCTGCCTGGATTTGCGTCGTTCGATCCGTGGCAAGCACGGGGCCTCCTTGCTCCCCAGCTTCCTCGCACGCCTGCATGAGTTCTTCAAAGCTACGTCGATACTTCGCATTGATTCGCTCAATTGTTGCGTCTGCGGATCGTGCCATAAGCCTATGTCCTCCTATGGGTGAGAAATTCCCAACTGTCACTCGGTCTTGAGAGGCGAAACCCGAGTACCCTTCTCTCTAGGCACGGTTCCCACCGCAGCTCCTCACTCTCCGCGATTGGCCGAGGTCTCTCTTAATTGTCAAAGAGCAGTATGTTGAATTTATGGCCGGCCTTCCGGCTTTTTGTCGGAGCAGCCGCCCCGTCGCTGTCACTCTAGCCGACGCGGATAACCGAATCTCGACCGCCATCACCTTTCCCGCCCGGATGCCCATACCGCTGTGCCGCGTTATCAAGCCACATAGCGCCGCGCACTTCTACCCTGTCGCCCTCCCCCACTTTCCGGCCGAAAACCAACACCCGAGGCCCGGGGGCTGTCACCCAGTGAAGGGTTTCCTCGGAAGGATACGTGGGGTACATCCCTGCACTTCGGAAACGACTGGAAAACACCCTTGCGACCGGGCATCCTCCGAGACCGTCGTCTGCCTGCGGCCATCATCGAGTTCACGATTGAGCCTCATTCCGCCTGGCTCTGCTACGCGTCGCCCACCCAAATCGGCTTGGGACGTCGAACCACGAGACAAGGCCTGCTGCAGAGATTGAGGGCGTGTCCCCCGTCATTGCACGTGCCGCCAAACTGGCAGCTCCGGCGATGGGAGGCAGTCAGTGGCAAAGCTCGCTCTGTGCGGAACGGCGGAAGCGATTACAAGTCTGAGCGTTGCGAGGTCGAAAAGCGCTTCCCTCGCAACAGTCCGACCAATGGCATAATTCTTGACCTCCAGCGCGACGAGGCCACCGACGATGCTCACGCAATAGATGATCGCCCGCGCAGAGCAGGGAAGGACTTCCGCTTCACTCACGGGATACACGTTCTCCTCGTAGAAGCTCGCCTCGTCAGGGTTCATTGGGTTTATCGCATAGATGCGCGCCAACTCCCCTCCCATCCGCGCGTCAAGTAGTAGCGGAACGGCCGGATTCAGCTTAGCTCGCCCCCAGATCTCTTCCCGCGTCGACATCGAGTCTACAGCGGCAATCACCACCCCTGACAGGCGCTGCCCTCGGTATTCCTCGCGGCGGGCCTTTAGGCTCACGCCAGCCAGATCTAGAGTGAGTGCGCCCAAGGCCTCAACCTTGGGTTCTCCGACGCAGCAAGGCCTGCATATCTGATTGGGGATGTTATGCTCTTCCAAGATATCGTGGTCCCACACGGTGATATTCGAGCAGCCCATCTTCGCTAGAGTGAGCACTGTGGCAGAGCCTATAGCTCCCGCTCCAATCACCGTGATGGGGAAGGCGAGCTTCTCGGGGGGGCAGATATCAAGCTGCCTAAGGAATCTTTCGCGATTAAGCATCGCCATGCTCCTTCCTTTGTTGAGGTAATGGAAAAAGGACTGGGGCCGGGACTTCAGCCCCAGCCCCATTCATCGCCGTACAGGCCTTGATACGAATCTGGCCACTCATCCAAGGAGAGATCCTGCTCGTCGAACTGAAGCTCTATTGGCTCCCTGGGCTCGCAGAGGTGTTTCCCAAAGTCCCACCGTGTTACCTGGGGAGTGAGCTTCTCTTCCAGCTCCTTCCGGCACTTCTCGAGAAGGGCTTTGTCCAGCCCAAACTCCAGCGAGACCGGGACACGGTCGAGCGTTACTGGCACAGGCCCTCCGATGTCTATGCGGCAGCGTGCGTTGAAATCCTGGCCCACCACGATGCTGACCAAATAGTCAGAGAGAAGCGTCCTGCAGGTCTCCGCATCTGTCTTGCTCCAGAACAGCTCCATCCTCGGATGAGAGTGAGCCCAGCACTTGATCTTGGAAGCGTCGTATCGCTTGCCTTCCTGAATCAGCTTCGATATGAGGTTGGTCAAGGCTTCATCGTCGAGTTCTGTGCTCACTGAGCCCGATGCCTGCTCGAGAAGATAGAATCGGTCGACAGTGAAGATGGAGCCTTCTCTTCTCACACCACCCAAGCAGCATATCTCGAGATTGGTTGAGCATGCCCAGCCAAAGAGCTGGTTAAACGCTTCCTCCGCAAGCAGGACGCGTGGCTCTTCCGGCAACCTGCAAGTAAGCTCACCTTCGGTATACAAAGGTAGTACCGACGGTGGCTCTGGCAATTTCTCCTCGGGCACGGGAAGAGCTAATTGCGCCTGGCATTCAGTCGCCTTGGCTGGCTTCGTGGGAGACTCGTTCTTCTGTGTTTTCATATCCGACCTCCTCTTTCTTGGCTCTATAAGGACAATCCTCTTCACATGACTCGTATTCACATCCATCACAAGGATTCTGAAGCTCCCATTCTTGGTTGAAAGGACAGTGGAGGTAGCAGTAAGGGCTTCCAAGCTTCGGGCAGTCATCACAGGGATGTATCAGGTCGTAATCCTCGTTGTACTCGCAGTCGGCGTAGCAATACTCAGTCCTGTAATAACAGCAGTCTGAGCAGCTGTAGTAGGCTTCGTTCTGAGAGCACGAGTTCACGCAGTAGGGGGTACATCTGTCATCACAGTCCTCGCAAGGGTCCTCATCCGGGTCCTCATACATGCCTGTGGGGTCGAAGCGAGAGATCTTCTCGAACGGGTTTTCTGAGTTGTAGGAGCAGAGGAAGTTGTGGATGAGGGTGAGTGCTTCTGCGAACCTGGTCCTGCCGATGAGCTGGGCTAGGTCAGCTCCCGCAGTGCCAAGACACGGCCTGAAGTCAGTGCCCACGTGCGGGTGAGGATGTGAGGCTCTGGGATGATCGTCCAGGTTCCTGATAGCCACTTGACCGTCGGAAGCCACTTCTACCCAGTATCTTCCGAGGGGGAACTCGAAATCGTCATGCTCTATCACTATCTCACCTGTGGTGGCTTCGAGCCCGCCGTTTTCCCTGAATGTCACATGCTCGTAGACCCCTGTCCCCTTCATGGAGGTGATGGAGGTAAGCTGCTTGTCCAGGGCTTCATCTCCCCAGGAGGAAAGAGACTTCTTCATGGCTTCTATCTCAGCATTGAGAACCGGCTTCTTTCTCTCTGCCTCGAAGAGCTCCCTGTATGCCCTGTGGGAGTTTCCCTCGACAATCGCGAGCTCCCTTTCCCGTTCGGCGATGTGCTTCTTGAACGCCTCCAGGTAACATGCCCGCATGCTCTGCTTCAGCCTTTCCAGCTCCTCCACCAGATCTTGGGAATCGAATTCGAGAAGTTCTGGAGCCTTTTTGCAGATGTAGGCGAGGATCGCTCTACCTGCTTCATTGTCCGACGCTGTCACGTCGATGGGGATGACGATGCAGTTTCGGTCGACGAGGGCGAGCGCGGTCGAGGCCTCATCAAGTATCTGCCTGCAGGATTGTAGGTCCACCGTGGCTGTGCCCTGGCTGCGGTCGAGATGGAGTTCGTTCCCGTAAAGCGCTACGGCTTCGGGTCCCTGCCCTGTCGAAGGGGTGGCGATGCGGATTTCCACTGTGTCATGGGTGTAGGCAGGCTGGCCTGCATATCTCTGAAGTCGGACACGCTTGCCGATCTTTGAAGCAAGGTATGAGAGAATTGCTTCGAGTTCTGGCTTTGCCATCCTTTGGGACGGCCAGCGCTCTACTATCACTTCTGGCTTTCCTGACATCTGGCTTTCTCCTTCCTCTGGGCGTCTCTGGAAAAAAAGAGAGCCGGCAGCTCTCCACCGATGAACCGCCGGCTCTCACTTCTGGCCTGCTCAGCTTACAGTTGACCTCCTTGTACCTTCGGAACGACGAGGATGGTCGCACCGTCAGGCACGGGGCTGTCGAGATTGGCTGTAAGCCCATTCACCCTGATGTTGCCGAGAGCCTCGATGCTTCCGTACGCCTCCTCAGCTGCATCAAGGAGACTCCCTTCTCTTCCTATGGCCTTGCCTGAGGATGGATGTGAGAAGACATCCCTCACAGTCCCTCCGTCCGATACCTGCAAGATCACGGGCTCACTTGCCAGCCTGTAGATTTCCACCTGCATCTTCTTCCTCCTTCGTGGATAAAAAGAGCCCCGGATGCACATTGCATCACGAGGCCGGCCAAAAAGACTTGCGCTACACTTCCCCTCTTACGTCAGAGAGCCATAGGCATCACCTCCTCTCCGGAATCACTTTGCAGCCCCCCTTCGGGCACCAGCTTCCCTATCGCGTGCCCAGTTGTTCGTCCTGCATCGGTGCCATTTTCAGGGCCTTTTCCTCCAGCACGCTTGGTGTCATCTCAAGGAGCGCGTTCACCTGCTGCCAGAGCTCCTTGATCTGGCTTGGGGAAGTGGCCAGC
>CAZDDA010000026.1:0-14077 GCA_964504085.1 uncultured Thermotogae bacterium
TGGCAAAGCCCGGATACATACTTTCCCACTCGTGGTGCTCGCCACCGGCGGCGGCCTTCAGGTTCTCGGCTGTCGTCCCGATTACACCGGCAGGAAATGCCGCTTGGACTTCGATCTCCCCACCGTGCATAAACTTGAACAACCGCTTGGCGTGCTCCTTCTCCTGATCGGCCGTCTCCTCGAAGATCGCTTGAATCTGTACAAATCCGTCCTTCTTTGCCTGACTGGCGAAGTATGTGTACCGATTGCGTGCCTGCGATTCACCGGCAAACGCGGTCAGCAGGTTCTTCTCGGTCCGGGTTCCCTTCAACTCCATAGCATCCTCCTTTTTGGTTCGCTAGCAGAGCATTTGTTTTCTTGATTTTCGACCCATTTCGGCCCTTGCAACGGGGGGTCTTGCTCACCGTTGACATTGCGGACAGAGACACGTTGACCGCCCCCCTTGCACGATCCGCGCGATCGTCTCACCGCAGCGTTCACACGGTTCACCATGCCGTCCGTAGATCGAGAGGTGATTCTGGAACCTTCCTTCGTTGCCCTCCGAATTTCGATAGTCGGAGACGCTCGCACCGAATGTCGTCCCCATTTGTTCGATGGCTTCACCCAGGACGTCAATGACGCTGCGGTGAAGTGCCGCCACCTGCTTGGGACTGAGGGTGTTCGCGGCCCTGCGCGGATCGATTCCGGCTCGCCACAACGCCTCTGCGGCGTAGATGTTGCCAATGCCGGCAATCTTTCTTTGATCCATCATCATCAGCTTGATCGGTGCGCGCGAACTGCTGGCAAGCCCGGCCAGTGCTTCCACCGAAAACTGTGCACTCAACGGCTCAACGCCGAGCGAACAGTTGAAGCCCTGCGGCGAGTACGTCACCGTTCCCAACCGGCGCGGGTTGACAAAATAGATGGCCTCGCCACTGGTCAGATGCAGAACCAACCGAGTGTATTTCGCTTCGCCGGGATTTTGCACGCATACCAACCGGCCTGACATTCGCAGATGGACGATCAATGATCCCCGATCGGTCAGATTCAGTACGATGTACTTTCCACGGCGCTTTATTGACTCGATTCGTGCCCCAACGATCGCATTAGCAGGGACGCCGAGGCGTGGGTCGAGCACCTCCACCTCGGAGATTTGCGAACCACTCAGACTGCTTAAGCCACGTACGAGGGTTTCGACCTCAGGCAGTTCCGGCATGTCCACTCCGATCATCGAACACGAAAAGGATCGTATATTATTCAAGAACCATTCTCGTCTTTAGCCAGATCCGTACGACACTCAGCACAGACTCCATACAGGTACGTATTCACGGATTCGACGAGGTTACCGAGAATTTCATCCCCGGGCCGGATTGGGCAAGGCAGGTCTACGTCAATTAAAACGCCACACGTCCGGCAGAGGAAGTGTGGATGCGGATTTGCGTTGTAGTCATAGTGCGCGGCTTCACGGGCGATTGTCAGTTCTCGAATTGCCCCCGCCTTCTTCAACGCATCGAGCACGTTGTACACGGTGGCCTTCGCGATCGATGGGAAACGTTTCCTCACCTCTTGATAGGCCTGCTCTGCGGTGGGATGGATGTCGGTCTCCTCCAGGAATTCCAGCACGGCCAGCCGCTGGATCGTGGGAACGAGCTCCAGTTGCCGCAATCTCTCCAAACGCCCCTCATTATTGTTCATCTTAGAACGATTATAAAGTGATACGGGCTTTAAATCAAGGTCGGGAGGATGTAGATCTATAATGGTGAATCAGACGCTGTGTCGGCCTCTCTTGGTCCGAAGCGATTTGCTTGCGACAAACGAAACGTGCGGTCCTATTGCCATCCAGATTCCTGCCAGCGAGAGGGGGGACTCGGCAACTTGATTCCGGCCTGGACATTCGTTAAGATTCTTCGGTACTCAACGGCAATATTCATGATCGATACGATTTGGAAGAGGTGGTAGCCATTCCTAATATTCGCTCAGCTAAGAAGCGCCTGCGGCAAAGCGAGAAACGGCGCGGGCTCAATCGCGCAAGAAAAGCAGCGTTGAAACGGGTCATTAAGCAGATCAGAGTTTACATTGCTTCTGGTGACAAGGAAGCGGCAGTCGCTTTGCTTCCGCAGTTTGCCAAAGCGGCCGATAAGGCAGCCCAGCACCACGCAATCCACAAAAACAAGGCAGGCCGCATAAAATCGCGGTGGATGAAGAAAGTTCATTCGCTTTAGGGGAGGCGCTGACATGCGGCACTACGATTTTCTCGGCAAGACGAAGTACTTCGTTCCGATCTCCATCTTCCTGGTTGCAGTATCCATCGTCGTCTTGATTCCGCAGCTGAGAGGTTTGCGGCCGGGAATCGATTTCACCGGTGGAACCGAATTTACAGTCAAGTTTGAAACAGCGGTGGAAACGGCCGAGTTGCGTGGCTTGCTGGCTGAGATTCCGGCGGAGGGGACCGATCTGTCGACAAGTGTGATCCAGGATGTTGCCGGGAAGAACACCAAGGTGCTGACCACCCAGCTCGACGTGGAGGCCCATCAGAGAGTGATTGACCAAATCGAGGAGGCCCTGCGGGAGCGATTTTCCGTTGAGGACGTCAGCCGCCGCTCGATCGGCCAACAGGTGAGCCGCGAGCTTGCCGCGAAAGGATGGCAGGCGGTCCTACTGGCGATTGTGGTCATCCTGGTCTATATCTCTTGGCGATTTCGTCTTCGCTACGCAATAGGAGCGGTTGCCGCGATTCTTCACGACGTGATCATTGCGTTGGGGGTATTCGCCATCTTTCGGATTGAAGTGAGCCTGCCGACGATCGCTGCCTTCCTCACAATCGTTGGTTACTCCCTCAATGATACAATCGTAATCTACGACCGCATCCGCGAGAACGTCAAGATTGACAAGAAGGGCAAGATCTTCGATATCATCAACAAAAGTGTCAATCAGTCACTGAGTCGCACGCTCAACACGTCGTTTACCACCTTTGTTCCGGTGATCATCCTGTTCTTGTTCGGGGGATCGGTGCTCCGCGGTTTCTCGCTGGCATTGCTGATCGGCGTTATCGTGGGGACCTATTCCTCGATGTACATCGCCAACCCGATCCTGTACGCCTGGACCCTCAAGGCCGGGGGCGCAAAGAAAAGTAAATGAGATCGCTTATCCGCAAGGGAAGGGATTGGAAAATCGCTCCCCTGCCGGATGGCTCCTTGGTTCAAGAGATTCAAGCAACGCTTCATTGTGCCCGCCCTTTTGCCATCCTGCTTGCACGACGGGGTGGCCGGGACTGGGAGCGGCTGATCGATCCTGGTTTGCACAACCTGCACTCTCCATTTGCGCTTCAGGGTGTGGAGGAGGGTGTTTCCCGGCTGGTCGAGGCGATCGAGAATGAGGAAAGACTCTTCATCCACGGGGACTTCGACGCCGATGGGTTAACCGGTGCCGCGTTGCTCTACCAGAGCCTATTTCCGCTGTTCCCCAAAGGAAGGATCAAGGTGGACGTGGGGGATCGGAGCCGCGGGCATGGGCTGTCGCCCGAATTCGTATCTCGCGTAATAACCGAAGGGTTCACCGTGGTCCTCACAGTTGATTGCGGCGTTTCCAACGTTGAGGAAATTGGCCAATTGAGGCAAGCAGGGATTGACACGATCGTCACCGACCATCACATTCCCCCGCCCCAGCTTCCACCCGCCGTTGCGGTCATCGATCCTCAGAGACCGGGTGGGACCTATCCCAACCGGTATCTTGCCGGAGTGGGCGTAGCGTATAAGCTGATCTGTGCACTGTACGAACGCCTGGGACGTCCGATCCCTCGTCAGTTTCTCGATCTGGTTGCCTTGGGAACACTCGCTGACATGGTGCCTCTTAGCGAGGAGGGGGAGGTGGAGAATCGGGCCCTGGTGCGAGAGGGGTTCTTCCTTATTTCTCGGGGAGAGGGATCGTCGTTGGGTCTAAGGGTGTTGATGGAGAGGCTTTCTATCAATCCGAAGAAGCTCACCGCCACCGACGTCAGCTACGTTATTGCCCCCAAGCTGAATGCAGCGAACCGGACCGGAGATCCCAAAGTGGCCTTCCTCCTTCTTACCACCGGTGTATCCAGGCGGGCCGAGTACCTCACGGAGGTTCTGCTGGACTACAACCGTGATCGGGAGATCGCTCAAGATGACCTCATCTCCCAGGCAGAGGAGCGAATGGCCGAGGAAGGGAGTGATCCAACGGGCGATGGGATGATCATCCTACATGGGAAGTACTGGAATGAAGGGATCCTTGGTCTCGTCGCCTCCAATCTGGCCGATCGTTATCATGTTCCCACGATCGTCATCTCTCAGGGGGATCGGGTAAGCCGTGCGTCGTGTCGCAGCGTGGATGGTTTTGATATGGCGGCTTGCCTTGAACAACACGCTGAGCTTCTGCTTCATTACGGTGGGCACGAGATGGCTGCTGGCTTTTCTGCGTCCAACGACGTCTTGCCTGAGCTGCGCAAACGGCTGTTGCTCTACATCGCCGAGCGGCGACCGGCTCAGCAGTCCGGTATGTGCAAGTGGATTGATGCACAGACCTCAATCGATCAGATCGACATGCGGTTCTACACAAACATCCGCTCGCTTTCTCCATACGGCCCGGGGAACCCTGCCCCGCTTCTCCTCCTTGGCGACTGCGCGTTTGAGGGACTCTCCACGGTCGGTGCACGACGGCAGCACCTCAAGGGCAAGGTGGTACAGGACGGCTCGCTTCTGCCGTTTATCGCCTTTCGGATGGGACGGTACATCAACACCTTTGAGGAAGCCCGCGGGGTCTCCCTCGTGTTCCGTGCCGGCTTTGACAACTGGCAGGGGTCGGTCCAGCTGGAAGTGGTGGACCTGGTGGGCGCCTGAGTCTTCCGTATGTTATGTTGTTGCGTTACTTTCCCACGCAGAAGCGAGCGAAGATCTGGTCGAGCACGTCCTCCGAGACGTCTACACCCTGGAGCTCCCCGGTTACGACGTAGGCACTGCGCAGCTCTTCAGCAATGATGTCGGGGGAGGATGCGGCCCGTGCCGCCGTGATTGCCTGGTCGAGATGGCCGTGCGCCCGGCCCAACAGATCTTGCTCCCAAGTATTGAGGAGGAAGATCGCTCCCCAGCTCTGCACTTTCCCTCCGAGGAAGAGTTCCAGAATCGCCTGTGACAACCGATCGACCCCGCTGCCGAGCTTGGCCGAGATCCCGTGGACGGATTTCCACGGGCCGGATGGGGTCGACTCAATCGCCGCCGGCAGATCGGATTTGTTGAGGACGAGCAGGGTCGGTTTCTTCCAGGCACGCTGAAGAACCTGGTGATCTTGTTCATCGAGTGGTGCGCTACGGTCGAGGACTAGAAGGAGCAGATCAGCGCGCGTGATCGCCGCATTTGTCCGCTCGATCCCTGCTTCCTCCAGGGTGTCGGTTGGCTCGCGTAGTCCAGCAGTATCGATGAGCCGCACCGGAATCCCGCCGATCGCTGCCTCCTCCTCGACGGTGTCGCGAGTCGTCCCAGGAATGGGGGTAACGATCGCCCGCTCCTCCACCAGGAGAGCGTTTAACAGGGTCGACTTGCCGACATTCGGTCGGCCGATGATGGCGATGGTGAACCCTTCACGGACGATTCGCCCCTGCTCCGCTTGGGCGAGGAGGAGCTCGACGCGGTTGGCCAGTTCAGTCAACGGCGCAGTGACTACTCCTGTTTCGGCCTCCACGTCGGGAAAATCGATCTCTACCTCGATCTGCGCAAGAAGCCCTCCGATCTGTTCTCGAATCCGACTGATCGCGTTCGAGAAGCGACCGCCGAGCTGTTCCACCGCTGCCTCCAGACCGAGCTTTGTCTTGGCCTTCACAATATCGACAACGGCTTGGGCCTGATCGAGAGAGATGCGGCCGTTCAGAAACGCTCGCTTGGTGAACTCCCCTCTTTCCGCAAGCCGCGCACCCTGCTTCAGCACAACGCTGAGGACCGCCTGGGTGGCAAGGAATCCTCCGTGACAGTTGATCTCGGCTACATCCTCACGGGTGTACGTACGGGGCGCACGCATCACCGAGACCAGTACCTCGTCGATGCGTCGTGCCTGCGAGACGACAAATCCGTGGTGCAGGGTATGGGTGGGTACCTGTGACAGGGGGATCCTGTCGGAGGGGTGAAAGATTGCCTCGGCAAGGGGGATTGCTTTTGGTCCGCTGATGCGAACAATCCCGATTCCCCCCTCACCCAAGGGGGTTGAGAGTGCTGCGATCGTGTCTCCCTCTATCATGGGTTGTCCGGCTCGATCACAACCCGTCGGCCTTCGCCTTGACCGATGCTGAAGGTCCTTATGCCCGGAAAGTTTGCGAGCGTGAGATGAATGGTTCGGCGTTCGTGTGCAGGCATTGGATTCAGTCGGATCCGCTTGCGTTCCTGACGGGCCGATTCGGCAGCGTTCAAGGCGAAACTGATCAACTCACCCCGTCTTCGTTTCACCGCTCCATTCACATCGATGATGATCTCACATTCCCTGCCGGTCTTGTGACGCAGGTGGAGGTGCATCATCTGCTGTAATGCATTGAGGATAGGTCGTTCCTCGGGGAGGGAGAAGAGGCTTCCGGTGAGATTTACGTACAAATCCTCGGAGAACTCTTCCTCTACTGTGAAGGTTACCTCTTCCTCCAGAATGTCGAGGAGGGTCTGGAGATAGGTTTCAATCTCCTTCTTGGCGGTCTCCATTGTCCTGTTGGTCCTCCTCGAGGGCATCTGTGTCTGCCGAGACCGTGGGTGATCCTTCTTCCGCACGCGCCATCTCCCAGTTGACGAAGTACTGCTGTCCGACCTGAAGGATCGTGGTCAGGAAGTAGTACAGCCAGAGCCCGGCCGGGAAGTTGTACAAGAAAACTGCCATGAAGATGGGAAAAATGTAGCCCATGTATTTCTGACTTCCGCTGCCCTCGCCTGCTGTCATCGGTGTCATCAGTTTTGATTGCAGGATCATGACCGCAGTTGTGAGGATAACCAGGATGAAGTAGGGATCGCGCAGACTAAGATCGGACAGCCACAGAAAGCCGGGAGAGAGGTGAATCTGCTCTGCCGAGTAGAGGATCGCCTTCCACAGAAGGACGAGAATCGGAAGCTGAATGA
This sequence comes from uncultured Thermotogae bacterium, assembly GCA_964504085.1. GTDB lineage: Bacteria > Bipolaricaulota > Bipolaricaulia > UBA7950 > UBA9294 > CAZDDA01. The sequence goes on from CAZDDA010000026.1 coordinate 7,083, forward strand.
TCATCGGCAGGCATCCCCCCATTGGGTTGACGCCCTCCTTCTTGTACAGCTCCATCAGCTTCTGTTGCTGCAATTGACGATCGTCTTTGAATCGTTGCCGAAGTTGCTGCATCTTCGGGGTCAGCTTCTGCATCTTGGCCATGGAGTGATACTGCTTGCGCATGAGCGGGAACAGAACCACGCGGAGCAGAAGGGTTAAAAGGATGATCGCCCAGCCGTAGTTGCCGGTGGCCCGATAGAGCATCTGCAAGAATTGGATCACCGGGATCATCATTTTGGCGCCGTTCCCTGGCGCATCGAGCTTGCCCAGACCCACGGCATCCATCAGCAGGAAGCGCCGTCGCCCACCGTACAGAGAGAAGGCATAGGAAGTCATCCCGCCGGCAGAGGCGGACAGGGTCACTCCGAAATGCCTGTTCCCCGCAGCGGTGCGCTCCACGAATGGAGAGACTCCGGGGGCGCTGTTCGTCTTGAGAAAGAAGACCGTTGTCTTGTCCATCAGGCCGAGTCCGTCAAAAGAGGGGCCTGCTGCAAGGAGGTCGCTAGTCGGCGCACCGTCGAACAGGTACACCAAAGATGGTCCCTTCTCCTTTGGGATGTAGTCGCCCAGGGACAGCGGCAACGAGCGTTCCTGCTCGGAGGGATTGTCGATGGCGATTTCCACATCGATGGTGTAGTACGGATCGTTGTGGATCACGAACCGTTTGGTAACAGCGAGGTCTCCCAGTGTGCCGCGAAACTCCACCACAAGTTCCTCCGACGAGGGCTGGCGTGGCTCGGAGAGCACGAAGGAACTCTCCAGTCCCTCGATGTCGAAGACAAATGGGAAACGGGTATTGACCACGTATTGTCGTTCAAGGGTTGCCCGGTCGGTCTTTGTTCCTGGGACAAGCTCGGTTACTGCCGACCCGTATGAGGCGAAATGAAGGAACACACTCTTCAGGGAGCCCCCGTCTTCGGAGAAGACATAGCTTGCCAGGGCGGTTGTTACCTCGATCTCCTTGTAATCCTCTTTTTGAGTCACTTGATAGGTGATCTGGCTTTCCGCCCCCAAAACAGGTCCAACTACTGTCAGCAGGGTCGCGATGACCAGTAATAACATATACAGACGCAATCTACACACGATGACCTCCTCGCGATAGGGTATCTTAGGGGGGTAGCCATTGCAACTTCGTTGAATCGGGCTTTTTGTTGCGGTACACTCCTTGGTGTCGATGTTTACGGGGATTGTTCAGGGACTGGGGGTGCTCCGGGAGCGACGGGGAAACGTCCTTGCGATTGATGTTCCTCCGGTCCTTCTTGAGCAATTGGTGATTGGGGCAAGTATCGCGGTGAATGGGGTTTGTCTGACGGTCGGTGAGTTATCCGACGCGGGTTGTCTCGCCGACATCTCCCAGGAGACTGCCACTCTCACGACCTTGGGCGCGATGCGGATGCAGTCGCGGGTCAATCTGGAGCTTCCGATTAGCCCGGAAGGCGGTCTTGATGGACACATCGTCCTTGGTCACGTTGACACGGTGGGCCGCACAAAGGCCCTCACGCGTGAACGCGAGGGGTGGAGGCTTGTCATCTCCTACCCTCCCGAGTTTAGGCAATACTTGGTCGAGAAGGGATCGATTGCCATGGATGGCATCAGTCTGACGCCGTTCGCCATTACGGGGAACACGTTTCGTTGTGCGGTGATCCCGAGCACGTTTGCTGTGACGAACCTGCAGGACCGCGTGGTCGGCGATCCCGTAAACATCGAGTTCGACATTCTGGCGAAGTACGTCGAGGGGATGATGCGTCGTGTTCATTCCAATTGAAGAAGCGCTGGACCGGATCCGCTGTGGAAAGATGCTGGTCTTGGTCGACGATGAGAATCGGGAAAACGAGGGAGATCTGGTGATCGCCGCCGAACACGCCACCGCGGAGGTGGTCAACTTCATGGCCAAGTATGGGCGTGGCCTGATTTGCATGCCGATTGAGGAGAAGCGTGCCCGTACCCTTGGCCTCACCCCGATGTGTCCGGAGAATACGGCACTCCACGGGACGTACTTCACCGTCTCTGTTGACGCGAAAGAGAACATCACGACCGGCATCTCGACCCATGACCGGGAACAGACCATCCGAATTATTCTAGATGAGAACACGCGGCCGGACGACCTTGCCCGGCCGGGGCACATCTTCCCGTTGATCGCACGAGAAGGCGGCGTGCTACGCCGGGCCGGGCACACCGAGGCAACGGTTGATCTGGTGCGGCTTGCCGGACTGAAACCGGCCGCTGTTCTCTGTGAGATCCTGAACGACGATGGCACGATGGCCCGTCTGCCTCAGCTTGAGGTTTTCGCGGAGGAGCACGACCTGGCCATCGTCAATATCGCGGACCTGATTGCCTATCGAAAGCGAAACGAGAGGCTCGTTAAGCGGGTGGCAGCCGCCGATCTGCCTACTCGGCACGGGAACTTCAAGATCATCAGTTACTCCAGTCCACTGGAGCATGAGGAACACATCGCACTGGTCAAGGGAGACGTTTCCGGTAAGCGGGACGTGTTGGTCCGTGTGCACTCCGAGTGCCTCACCGGCGACGTCTTCGGCTCGTACCGCTGTGACTGCGGCGACCAACTTCATCGTGCCCTCGAGATGATCGAGACCGAAGGGTGTGGGGTACTTGTGTACATGCGCCAGGAGGGCCGAGGGATTGGCCTGAAAAGCAAGGTCTGTGCCTACCAACTGCAGGATGAGGGCTTGGACACGGTCCAGGCGAACGAGCAGCTCGGCTTTGCCGCCGACCTGCGCGACTACGGCATCGGGGCCCAGATCCTGTGCGATTTGGGACTCTCTTCGATTCGGCTTCTGACCAACAATCCGAAGAAGGTGGTCGGCCTGTCCGGATACGGCTTGGAGATTACAGAACAGATTCAGATTGAAATTCCTCCCAACGAGTACAACCGCCAGTATCTGAGAACGAAGAAGGAGAAGCTCGGTCACCGGCTGGAGCATGTGTAGACGAGAAGAAGAGATCGGGACCCAGTGAAGGAGGCAACAAGCGATGGGAAAGACATTCGAAGGAAAGCTTGACGGAAGCGGCCTGCGGGTGGGAATTGTCGTCAGCCGATTCAATAACCTTGTCACTGAGCGACTTCTCGATGGGGCACGCGACCGACTGCGGCGATCGAGCGTGTCGGAGGAGTCAACGGACGTCTGTTGGGTCCCGGGTGCGTTCGAGGTTCCCAAGGCAGTACATCGGGTCGCTCAGACAGGAAACTACGACGGCGTGATCGCCCTGGCTGCGGTGATTCGAGGCGCAACCCCGCACTTTGAGTACATCGCTGGCGAGGTGACCAAGGGACTCGCCCGTGTCAACCTGCAGGTGGATGTTCCGGTTGCGTTTGGAGTGATCACCGCGGACACCATCGATCAAGCGCTGGAAAGAGCAGGCGCCAAGCTCGGAAACAAGGGAGCACAAGCCGCAGAGACCCTGATCGAGATGGTCAATCTGCTCAGAGGGATTGGATGACCTACGAGTCGGTCCGCGGGATGCGCGACATCCTGCCCGAGGAGGTGCCGTACTGGACTCTCCTTGAGGACACCGTGCGCGAGATCGCCCGACGCTTCAACTACCGCGAGATTCGGCCGCCGCTGGTCGAGCACACCGAACTGTTCTCCCGCGGAATCGGCGAGGCCACTGATGTGGTCAACAAAGAAATGTACACCTTTTCCGACAAGAAGGGACGCTCCCTCACGCTTCGGCCGGAGGCGACCGCCTCTGTAATCCGCGCCTACGTCGATCACGGTCTGTACATGAGTGAACCGTTCCAGAAGCTGTTCTATATCGGCCCGATGTTTCGCTACGACAAACCGCAGAAAGGACGCAGCCGTCAGTTCCATCAGTACGGAGTGGAGGCGATCGGTTCACTCGATTCGAGCCTCGATGTCGAAGTGATCGATCTGGCCTGGGCATTGATGGAAACGCTGGGCGTGACAGGTCTGTCGCTGCGGCTGAACAGCATCGGCTGTGCGGCAGATCGAGAGCGATATCGGGAGGTGTTGCGCGGGTATTTTTCCGATCGGATCGGCACAATGTGTGAGGACTGCAAACGCCGCTACGAGGAAAACCCACTCCGCATCCTCGACTGCAAGGTCGAGCTCTGCCAGCCGGCGATCGACGACTCGCCGGGGAGCGCCGATCACCTTTGCCCGGATTGCGCCGATCACTTCGAACGGGTGAGACGGATTCTCGATGATCAGGGTCTGTCCTACGAGATCGACCGACGGTTGGTGCGCGGGCTTGACTACTACACCCGCACCGTCTTCGAACTGATCTCCGAGGACTTGGGCGCGCAGGACGCCCTTCTCGGCGGTGGGCGCTACGATGACCTTGCCGAGATGCTCGGCGGCCCGTCCACTCCCGGCATTGGCTTTGCCGGGGGAATGGAACGCCTGATCCTCATCCTGAAGGAGCAAACAAATGCTTGCGGTGACCGGCGGCGACTCGATCTGTTCTTCGCGACGCTGGGAGAGGCAGGGCGGGCATTGGCCCTCAACCTTGCCAAAGCGCTCCGCGAGCAGGGAATCTCAGTCGATCTGGACTATCGCATAAGAGCGCTGCGCAAGCAGATGAGCTACGCTGATCAGCTTGGTGCGCAATACCTGCTCGTGTTCGGTGACGACGAGGTCTCTACCAAGAAAGGGAAGCTGAAGGAGATGGACAGCGGGCAGGAGCGTGAGGTCACGCTGACCCCGGAAGACATATCGGCGGCGATCAATGGGAGGTAGCCATGGAGATTGAAACCGTCACCATCGAAAATCCACAAGAGCTGAACTTCATCCTCGGCCAGACGCATTTCATCAAGACGGTGGAGGATCTGCACGAGACGCTCGTGACCGCGATTCCGGGAATCAAGTTCGGGCTTGCCTTCTGCGAGGCTTCCGGCCCGGCGCTCATCCGCCGCTCCGGGACCGATGAGAAGCTGGCGCAACTGGCGGTGAGGAATGCCCAAGCCATCGGAGCAGGACATTCATTCGTCGTCTTTCTCGACGGAGCCTTTCCCATCAACGTGTTGAACGCAGTCAAGTGCGTTCCCGAGGTGTGTCATGTGATCTGTGCCACCGCCAACGCGGTCCAAGTCGTCGTTGCGCAGACCGAGCAAGGACGTGGCATCCTCGGTGTGATCGACGGCGTATCGCCGAAGGGCGTGGAAACACAGGCCGACATCGATAACCGCAAGGAGTTCCTGCGCACGATCGGATACAAGCTGTAGGTCACTCCGTTGCCGTCAGATGGGTTCTTAGCAGGTTGGTCGTTGGGAATCATCTCGTGCTTCACGGCCTGTATTTTGACTCGTGCGACTTTCTTAACTCATTTGTTACCCAGACACCCGACGGCCAGCGAAACGAGGGGTTCAAGGTACGACGCTATGTGTTGGACTACGCCGGTCTGGTGGACCTTGGGAAATCCCCTTCTCCGCCCGACTGAATGCTGCACAATTCGCGACCCAGTATGAGGTGAGTGTTCATGTTTTCTCTCAAAGAACGCCGTAGACGTAGGCACCGCAGTCGGTCGTTTGCGGAACCGTGGGAGAGAATCCTCGCGCGGAACGTCCCGCGATACCCTCGCCTGTCCCCGGCGGATCGCGAGGAACTCAAAGAACACATCCAGGTCTTCCTTGCTGAGAAGCGCTTCGAAGGTGCTGCTGGTCTCAAAATCACCGACGAGATCCGCGTGACAATTGCTGCGCAGGCGTGCCTGCTACTGCTACACCGCGACACCGACTACTACCCTGGACTGTCGTCGATCATCGTCTACCCGCATGAGTATGTGACCCGGCACATCGAGCGCGCCTCGGGCGGGTTTGTCCATGAAGGCAGGCAGGCCCGGTTGGGGGAATCCTCGACCCGCGGTGCGGTCGTGCTGTCTTGGGACCACGTCCGCGCCGGCGCGTCGGACGTCGATGACTGTCGAAACGTTGTGTTCCACGAGTTCGCCCATCAGCTCGACGCGGAGGACGGGCGCGTGGACGGTGCGCCCCTTCTGCCGCAACGGTCGATGTACATCGCCTGGGCGCGTATTCTGGGAAAGGAGTACGAAGAGCTGCGGCGAAGGACAGCACGGGGCTACACGACACTTCTCGACCGGTACGCAGCGACGAACCCCGCCGAGTTCTTTGCCGTGGCCACGGAGTGTTTCTTCCAGAGCCCGGCGCGGATGAGAGACGAGCACCCCGAACTCTACGAGGAGCTCAAGGCCTACTACCGCCAGGATCCGGCAGCACAGACGTAGCCACGCGTGCGTGAGATCGGACGGCATGGGCCGGCCCTCCAGCCTTCGTTGTGGAGCGAGCTGAAGGAAACGCGTACCATGTTCTCGAAATCCCGCAGAGGACTACGTCGGTAGAAAGGATCAAAGCTGGACACATGGACTCGCCGCCTGCCAGGTCTCCTCATCACGTTGGCGAGTGCCGGCGTAGCGTTTGCGTTGTGGTGGACGACGAAGAGCCGTGTGTCGATTAGCCCGCTGATGTGGGCGTTTGTCCTGAGTATTCTCGCTACCAATCTTGTTCCCATCCGGCAAAGGTACCAACCGGGCATCGGGTTTGCTTCTTCCACGCTGCTCAAAGCAGCTGTTGCCTGTCTGGGAATCCTTGTCAGTGCCGCCGTGTGGTGGAAGCTCGGGGGGCTCGGCGTGGGAGCAACCCTCATCAACCTGGTGTTTACGGCAATTGCGGGACTTGTCGTCTGCAAGTATTTTTTGAAGTTGGGCGACGGTTTGAGTGTCCTCATCGCGGTGGGAACATCGATCTGTGGAGCCTCGGCGATCGCTGCTACCGCGCCGGCCATCGGAGCCAAGGATGAAGAGACGGGCCTTTCTCTCGCAGTTGTCACTCTGTTTGGGCTTGTCGCAATGTTTCTCTATCCGTACCTGTTTTGCTCCACCGGGCTGGGAGCGTGGGTTTCCCACGACGTCGGCGCATTTGGGCTGTGGAGCGGGATCGGTATCCACGAGACGGCCCAGG
>CAZDDA010000027.1:0-13955 GCA_964504085.1 uncultured Thermotogae bacterium
AATGGCTGGTTTTCAACCGACCCGCAATGGCCGGTTTTGATCCGACCGCTGACAGGCTGACCAAAGCGACACCCACGAAAGTTGATAGTTGATAGTTGACCGAGGTGAGAGGATGGTATCACCCCTGTCTAGACTCTCGTCTTGTCAACTTTCAACTTTCCACTCTCACCTCTCCGGCGACACGCGAGAAGGCCCGGGGTTTCCCCCGGGCCCCGCGGCGTGTCGCCTCCCCAATGAAGCTGAGTTCGAACCAGCTTGTGGAATGGCTCCAGGCAATGGACGCACTCCGAAAGGCTGGCTTTCCCGCCTTTGAGGGCGATTCCTGGCACCCACCGCAGGAAGCGGCGGAAGGCGGGCTGTGAGGCTGCTGGGCGGGCTCTCCTATATGCCACAGCTGAGTGGAACCAGGGAGAAAGCCCCTTGTTGGGTAGAAGGAAAGACCATGAAGATAGGGGCTTGCAGGAAGGATCACGGTGGAACCTGGCTGGGAGCGGGACTGGGAAAATCGGGGCCTCCGATCTTCGGTTTTGGGGGAGCTACGGAACTGACACACTGTCACCACAGGTAAGTTGGCTGTGGAGGCGCGTCTATGAGCGAGAAGTCTGGTGGGGCGCGGGGCAGGAAACGGCGAGGCCGGGTTGACGCAGGAGTGGGCGAAGGGGTGCGGAAGCCGACGGCACTGAAGGGCAAGTCCGCCCGGGGAAAGGGCAAGATCTCGACAGAGAGGTATCCTGATGAGGCCCTGACTCTTTTCAAGACCCGGAGGGCTTCGGGAGGTCAGGGGAGCAGCTTCCGGGCGATTCAGGCCGAGATCGGCGGGCAGTTCGGCAGAACTCCTTCCCTCAACACTCTCCAGCGGTGGGCGGTCCGGTACGACGCGGAGATCCGAGACCTTCAGCGCGCCGTGGAGGGCGAGCGCAAACGCCACGTCCTCGAATGCCAGCGGGGCCGCCTGGATTTCCTGTCGGCCATCGCAGATCAAGCGACTCAGCGTCTCCGGACCCTCTTCGATCAGGCCGAGGATCAGGCCCGCTCCGGGCGACTCGACATTCCCCGATACATCGAAGCCCTCGTCAAGGTCGTTGAGGCCGCACGGAGGGAGGAAAGGGGCGAAGCTTGGGACGGATCGATGACAGAGATGGGCGATGGAGCGGGACACCGGGCGGCGGAATTCGTCTTCGCCTTGGCCCGAAGGACTCAGGGCGTCCCAGAAGCCCCACAGATCCTCCTGGAAGCCCTTCAAGGCGTGACAGACAGCATCGTGGCCAATAACGATGACATCGCCGCCCGGCTCGGCCGTACCGCTGTCCGATGACCGTCCGCGAAGCTGGCCCGCTGGCGGAATTTGAGAGAACCTGGCCTACGACCTGCTATAAGTACCCTTTCCGCTTCTCTTCGTCGATGAACTCGGACTTCTCAAACCGGGGGTCCTGGAGAGTCAAGACCAACAACTGGCGAACGTACGTTTCGGAATCCGCGAGCATCTCCTGCGATTCAGTGCTGCTCCAATCCGGGTCGTTCTTCCTGGAGTGTACGAGGCCGGATCGCGCCTTGTAGATCTCCTTCAATCTGCCAGCATGGCCTGCAGCGCCGCCGCTGTGGGGTGCGACACGTTGCAGCACGTAGCATCCCCGATCGACGAACTTGTAGCTGATGTTCGAGAACCCCCCGTCGTTCACAAGAATGTTCTCAAGAGCTACCGCGTTCTTCAAGAATCTATCCGAGGTAAGGGGTTCATGGTACGCCTGGAAGAAGTTCCGGAAACAGCGCTTCTCCAGCAGTTGCCTGCTTCTCGTTAGCCCCAGAACATCCCGCAGCGGCTTCATGTCATCAGGCGTAAGCTCGTAGACGTATGGGATGCCCTTGTGGTCATAGACGTTGTAGTAGTACAGCGCAAGCGCCCTGAGCCCATGCACATCATCGCTCGTAGACTCACCAGACGCTGGAGGATTGACAACCAGCAGGAAGTTGTAGTAGACGCCTCCGGCCTTGTAGAGACGCAGCCCCAGGATCATCTCGTCCGCAATTACCCCGGCCGATGATCTGATATTGCCACTTACATCAGCATTCGTGATCACAAGGAAGTGCTCTGGGTCCCAAGGGGTACGCACGAGGTAGCGTTTCCGAGCTTCGTCGACAATCCGCTGAAGATGCTCGGCGCGCCCGTGAATGGTGGAGTTCTGATCCAGTTCTGTCGGCGTGGGGCAGCTCATGTTGAACAGTGGTACGATAAGATCTGCCATTGTGCTCTTCCCTTGTCCTTTCCCACGGCTTCTGCTGAGCCGGAAGTGATCGCCACCCAGATCAGCTGCCCTCCCATCCCGAGAGTATTGTCACGTCCCGTCAGCCAGCAGAGACTACCGAGCCGCGAAGTACTGCTTAGCCAGTTCCACGTGGGTCTCTATGCGGCTCTTTTCGTAAAGGATGGAACCGCTGTGCTCAAGGCACCACTCATAGTGGCCCTGCAGGCCCTTGAGCATCTTCATTCTCATGCCCTTGTCGAACCATTCCCACCAGGCAAAGGTGAGCGGATTGAACCCGGTCGGGGCAAACGCCCGAGCTGACTCGTGGACGAAAACGCCGAATGGTGGCGCTTGCCTCTCCACTTGGTGTGCCTGGACCACGGGCATTCCCAGGAGAATCGATCCAGCGTACGCCACTTCCTTGGCCACCACATCACACGCTTCCTTCGAGACATCTCTCCCATGAATCACAGGGCCAAATGCAAGCCCACCCCTCACAATGAACCTGTGCAGTGGCCTCTTGGCTTTCAGAAACCCATCTGCCCAACCGTTGAAGAATGTTCGAAGGAACTCAAGCATTTCCTCTTGGTCAGGCGAGGCTGCATACAGACCATCCATGACCGGGTACAACGTCACATTCGTCTTCTTGGAGATCAGGGCAATGCTGTGCATCTTGAAGATGAAGTTCGAGGCGATTTTCACAGACCGAGACATGATGGATTCCATACCCATGATGTCAAGCCACGCGACATATTCGTAGTTAGATTCCGGAAGCTCGTCGGCATTGAAGTATGGAGACGGTGCTGCCTGTTCGGCTTTGACGTTCGCGCACTTGCTGCCTGCCTCAGTAATGTCTTGCCCCTTCATATCATACCTCTCTGACCTTCAAAGCGAATTTCCCGAATCGCTTTCGAAACGGGTTGCGGTAGCGGTTCTTCGATCCTCGCCAGAAGGTGCTGAACTGCTTCTCCAAGCCTTTTCGCTGGAAGAAGGTTGAGACATCAATCGCCTTTCTGCCCTTGCCGCGTTTCGAACGGAAGAAGCTGAGGGCGGCATTGAACGTGGAATCACAAGCGAAGATCAAAGGGTTGAGATCCGAATCGTTCTTCTCGCACAACCTCCTGAAACGCTCCGCTCCTTCACGTGACCTCACCAGGGGCTGAAGGTGGGGCCAGACGAAATTGAGGACCAGCCACTTGGCGTATGCCCGTTCAGGATAGCCCCTTGCCGAGAAGGCAACCTGCTTCATGAGCCAGTACCTACTGAGGTAGTAATGCGGATCGGCGTGAGAGAAAATGCGCTCGTAATTGCCTTCCTCAAACAACCCCTCCTTGCCTAACCTCACCAGCAACGGGTCCAGGTCGCAGGCAGCGACTGCCTGGGCAAGCTCCTCCTTCTTGATCAGGTATCTGAAGGGGGCCGCAGCCCTGCGCCGCGCCTCGGCTTTTGTCTCTCGCTTCCGAAGGTATTGGTAGCCCAGCTTGCGCAGATTCCTTTCGAGCTCTACCTGCCGCCTGTCGTTGGACATGAGATCTGATTGGCGGATCGCATTTTGCCAGTTGGTCGCCGCCACGATCTTCGAAACAAGGCCCTCGAAGTGGCTGTCGTCGCCATCCAGCTTGCGAGGCACGTGGATTACTCTCACGAGAACACCTGCGCGGAGACCTTTCCTCCTTTTCGCATACAGAGTTCTCAGAGTCTGTTGCCCGTTGATCACCTGTGGATTCGAGACTCTGAGGAATTCCCGTCCGCCGCGCTTGATGCTCTCCGAGCTATCGCACACAATCGTGATGCCGTTGTTGTAGTGCCAGAAACGCTCCGGCTCCTTTGAAAGCGTGATCTCCATTTCCCTATTGATCGCAGTGCTCCCGAGGAAGCCGCGGATGTTCCGGGCGAACAGTCGGTTTCCCGCTCGCTCGTAGAGATCAGCAACGGCTGCAGCATTCATAGAGAAGACCCAGGAGGATGTCTTCGTCCGAGTGTCATAGCGATCGTGTATACCGCCCACCTGAACGCCCCTGCCGGTCTCCATTTCCAGGTCAAGAGAAGGTATTGGGGGAGCAACGCCGTCAAGATAGTCCGAAAGAAGAATCAGCACCTTCCGGCCGTCGACAAGCGCGAAGCTGGACGCTTCCGAGGCCCTTCGGACGATCCGTTCAGCATCAAGGCGAAGGGACTTGCTGCACTTACCTGTCGTCACATACAGAAGCTGCAATCTATAGTTGCGTTTGCGAACACGCTGGCGGGCTATCCGGACACGGTCACGGATACTCCCGTCCAGTTCGCTGACAAAATCCTTATAGGCCCCTCCATCCTCGGCCGCCAGCACCTGGGCAGTCTCTGCGAAGCTTATTACGTCTCCCCGGCCCTCGGACTTCGCACCTATCTTCTTGCGGTACTTGCTCTGCACGGCAAAGACGACACTTGCCGTGTCGTCCACGAGGATGGCGTCCAGCCCTTTGTCTCCGGACATGCCCGTCAGTGCTTTCGCCGCGTGTTCTTCTTCATCGGTCACGTATGCTCGGAGGAACCAGACCAGAAACAGTTCATGGTCATCGAGTTTCGGAAACCTTTCCTCGAAATCCTGGAGCTCGCGACTCAGGTCTTTCTCCGTTAGGACCGGCCTTGCCATAGTCCCCTCCAGTGGAAGCCCATTCGTTTCTCTCCTGCAATCGTATCTGTGGCGAATGCACTGCTACTCATGAATCTCGCTTCTCGGTTGCGTGCCTCGGTGGATGAATGTGCGATGGCCAGTTTGCAGGGCGCGGTGCGCCGGGCGGCCAGTCCGGGAGGCCGTCAGCGGGCGGACCTGGCGGCGGATCGAGGCGGGTCTGGTAAGGCCTGCGCGTCCGCATGGCCTCGGCCATCTCGTCGTAGATCTCAAGGACTGTCCGCTTCGTGAAGTACTCGCCGTACTGACGTTCATCCTTCCGCTTGGTAATCGTAAACGTGTCCAGGATGTAGTCGGAGTCCTCGCGGCTAATGCCGTAGACGTGGAAAAAACATGCGTCAACCTCACATCGAAGCAGGAATCGGCGTTGCGCCTCCCACTCAAATGGTGGTCCCAGGTAGCCACAATCGTTAGCGAAATCCGCCAACTCCCACGACGTGTAGGCAAGCTCCAGGACACGGGGAGTAATCCACTCCTGCAGTGTGGCGCTTGCGGACCACATCGTGGTCCCTTTGTATAAGTCAGGATGCACAACTGGGAACTGCTTGACATAATGATATGCCAGATCACTCCCGCCCAGCTTCTGGCGCACACAGTAGTCAAACACGTGGCTTGTCACGTTGGCGACCAGGCAGGCTACTTGCTCAGGATTGACTCCCTTCGGAATAACCAGAGGCAGTTTGCCCGAGACAGCGGTTCTCGGAAGTACAGCGGCAATCATCGTGCGCTCGTCCGTGGAACGGGCGATGCTACGAAAACCAACAAGCCATCTCCTTGGCCAATCAGAAAGGCGATCGTCGACCTCCTTCTCACCGACCCAGTACCGAGACAGAACGCAATAGTCAGCATCACCAAGGCGCTCGACCGGAACCGCAGGCAGCGCCGTTGTCACGGCTCCTTCGGGGTAGTCTCGATAGTCACCGAAACGACTATCGAGCAGATGAACCATCTTGGCTTCATAGAGTGGGAGACATCTCTCTGGACCCTTGAGAAAGCGATTCGCCGCAATCCGCCAATCCTGGGCCTCCAGCTCGTCCCGCGTGTGGAAAAGTTGGGAATCGTTAGCCATGTCGAACATTCTGCTGAACCGAAGGTCCCAAGGATTCTCCTCCGGCCTATCGCCCTGGGCCTCTCGAACCAGCGCTGGAATACGGCGGTAGATGGACTTCGTGATTTCAGCATCACGTTTTGACCGAAATACTGGGCACGTGAGCGTATTCGGATTGATCAGTCGCAGGTCGTCGGCATCCAAAGCGAAGTGCCTTTCCGCATCATTGACATCTTCAACACTGCGTGCAAAAAACACGAAGTCCGAGCCGCCCTGCGCCGCCGCTCCAGACATCGTTAGCAGGCAGAATGGGCTTCGACTGTCCGTGCCAAGGAAAACCCGACGCACTTCGAAGAAGCTATACAGACTCACCAGAGACCCACTCTGCATTATCTCCCGGAAGAAGAACTTGGTAGTGTCATCCGTAGCAATACCTGACGGGACAACACAACCTACTCGCCCCGATGGGCCTGCTATTCCACGCTTGAGCTCGGCAAACACCGCGTATGTGTTGACATCGCCTCGTCCGCACAGAGGATAGCGGCCTGTCTTCCGGACCAGGCTGCTCTCCCCTTCCGCCCGTCGTCGGTCGTCCAGGAATTCGGCGAGCATCGCGGGATCATCGTGTCGAAGATTGGCGACCATCTTCCGGCGAGCAGCAGCATTTGGGGCGTTCGCAATGTCAGGCCGCCGCTCGGCGAACCACTCCTTCTCCTGCAGCTTGACCCGCTCCCAAGGAGGATTGCCACCAACGAAGTCGAACCCACCACTCCACCCACACTGCTCGTTGTCCGGTTTCCCACCATCTCCCGGAATCGGGAAGACATCGGGGAAGGCCAGATACCAGTGGAAGAACTTGTACTGATCTGAGAGTCGGTCGATCTCCTTCAGCATCCACGTGGGCGTGTGCTCCGGGTGCTCCTTCAACTGATCGAACACACCTTGCGTGATGGGGTAGGGGAAGTCCTTGGTTTTCTTCCAGACGAAGGTCGCGCATAACGCATCTGCAAGCAGACGTGCGCGGCGATGACTTTCTGATTGGGACAGCTTCTCGAACAGGTCCTCCTTCTTGTGGATGCCCTCTATGCTGGAATCATCAATTCTGTCGAGACCAACGAGGCCGTCACTCAAGGTTTCATACGGTGCAAGCGATTCGGCGACCTTGAGCTCAGCGAACATCGTCCTCTGGCCTCTCCGCTCGTCCCGGTTCTGCTTGCGGTAGGCCTTCACGATCTCCTTGTCGTCTCCCTCGATAGCTTTGAAGGCATCATCGGGGATACCCTTGGCCAGGAGGGCCGGAGTGGAACCCAGGAGGCTGTTGCCGCACTGAATGCGATGCTCCAGGAAGGAGAGGGGTTTGCCGGGCTCCAGGGACTCCAGCCAGAGGCCGACCTTGCACAGCTCGACGGCCATCGGATTGAGGTCCACGCCGTAGATGCAGTGCCCGATGATCTGGCGGAGCGCGTGGCGCATTGCATCGGGAGCAGGTTCTTCATCGCCGGTTTCAATTGCCGCGAGACGGCGCGCCATCCGGTGTGCGGCCGCTATCAGGAAGTGACCGCTGCCACAGGCCGGGTCGCAGACCTTGAGATCGAGAATAGCCTGCCTGGGGTCGGGCTTCTTTACGGCTTCGTCCAGAACGGGCTCCAGGGCTGAGTCCATCAGGCATTGGATCAGACTGGAGGGCGTGTAGTAGGAGCCCGTGGTCTTCCGCTCGTGGCCACTTGCAGTCCGGAGCTCGAAGGTGGCGCTGTCGGTGTTGATCTCCGGATGGAGTTCCAGGAGGGACTCGTACACACTCCCCAATTCCTCGGAACCCAGGTTCTTGAAGTCCACAGAGCGGAGGACCTTCTGTTCCTCAGTCGTGGCCAGCTTGCGCACAGCCTCCAGCAGATCCAGGTTGGAGATGTCGCAGCTCTCCAGATCAGCAATTGCCTCCTTGGACCAAAGGAAGCTACCGAGAGCGGGAAGACCGAGAGCGGGACAGCCTTCGTCGCTCCCCAGCTTCTCCATCACAACTCGGAGTCCTCGGTACACGTCTGCGTGCTTCGTTCCCCGGAGGCGCTCCGCCATCCGCCTGAGCCTCACCGTGGAGTAGAACTGATTGTATCGCTCTCTGGCCCCGGCTTCCGACTCCGGATGGAGTAGAAGATCCCGGTCCTCCGCCACAAACAGGAAAAGCAGCCTATAGACGAGGCGTAGCAGCTGTCGGTAGTAGTCCTGCGTGGAGAAACTTCCCGATCTAAGCTTCTCACGGAGATCGTTGTTGCCGGGATGGTCGAGGAACCCGCTCCCCAGTGCTTTGATTGCCGCTTCAACCCCGGCACGGAGCGTTTCGAGCGCCCGGACGCCCTGCTCCTGGGCTGCCTGCGCCCAGCGCTCCAGCCAGCACGTCTCGGGCCTGGTGTCCTCCGCCTCGATCCTCGACTGATGGCAGAGAAGCCACAGGAGGACGAAATCCGCAAAGACCTCGCCTTCCATCATGCCCTCAAGGTCGAACTCCACGTATGCCTGACGGGTGAGGCTGGAGTTGTCCCGCAAGATTCTCAGCCGGAGGCCATTGGACACGAAGCCCCACAGGTGGTCGTCGCTCCGGTTCAGGAACTCCTGGACCAGACTGTGGGGGCTTGAGCGGGCTGCTCCGGCAACTCCAGGTGTCCTACGGTCCAGGTCAACACGACAGCCCACAAGATGGATGGGGCTGGGGTCCCACATATGCGAGACCGGGTAACTCTTGCCCTCGATCTCCGTGGCGGAAGCAGCTCTCAGCCTCCCGTAGCCCAGCTCCTGGAACAGGACCAGCAGCCAGCGCTCACGCGTCGAGCTCGTCCCCAGATCGGTTTCCGGCAGCTTCTCCGACGCTGCCCGGAACCCGGCCCATGCACCGACCATCCGGTTCCAGGATCGGCTGATCATCTCGTTGAGGCGTTCGTCCTCCGCAAGGTGGTAGGACCTCGGGTCCAGACCCTTGAGATCGCCGTCACCGCGGGAAATTCGCTCCAGGAGGTCCGCAGGCAGAAGACCGCCCTCCGTGCGGATTGTGGCGAATAGATCGCGGGCCTTCATCGGTTCTGCCCTCCCTCACCGTCCGGGAGGCAGACGTAGATGCCGAGCAAATCGGTAGGAAGCTGGGGCTCCACACGGTAGCGGACGCCTTTGATCCCGGCCGCTTTCCGCACCCGCTGGTGTGCATCCAGAAGATCCTGGGCTCGCTTCCTCGCAGTGTCCTCAAGGTGCGGGCGTAGAGCTCCAGCGCCCTCCACAACGCGCTGGACGAAGGTGGCCGCCTGCTCATGGGGGATGTTGGAAGAGGGCTTGAGATCCAGTAGCGCCTCGACCTCCGCTTCAGGCAACCAGTTGGCACCAGAAGGGGAACCCTCGAAGGCCAGAACCCGGCAGTCTTCGGCCAGCTGGCTCCGCTCCCCCAATGGATCGACGGTAACAACGTCATACCGGAAACGGACCAGAAGAACAGTCGTCCGGCTTGTCACACCCCTGGTGCGAATGGCCCCGGCCCGCCTGGCGATGCCCTCGACCTGCGGATCAAGCGCGGCATCCATCACGTAGGATGCAAGGCCTTCGACCATCGGGTGGGTACGACTGAGATAGACTTGGTCCTCACTGACAGGCAGATCAAAGCGGGCCTTGAATGTGTCGGGCACCCGAAGGGTATCCCTGAGTGCCCTCGGAACCTCCTGGAGGTCTAAACTCAGCACGCCGTCTGATTCCGTTACAACAGCGCGGTGGGAGCGGAGGCCCTCGACGGCAAACGCCTCCACGTCTTCCGCGGACCCGAGGGCGGCCTGCGTATCATCCAGCTCTCGCTTGACTTCCTCCACCTTGATCAGTTCCTGGGCGAACATCGTTCTCGATCGCTTCTCCCGCTCGGCAACGCTATCCCACTGCGTGTACAGATCTTCCTTCTTGGGCTTCAGGAATTCCTCCAACCCCGGAAGGAGGGTCTGGTCCCCGCTCCCCCCGCGGGATCGCATGAGCAGTCCCTCGAAGATGGCTTCGACCACGGTGTCCGTGTCGACCGGAACGGGGACGGAAATCCCCAGGGAGCTTCGAATCGTCTTGTGTTTCCGAAGGAGAACGTCCAGAACGATGCCGTCGATCGGGTTGTCGACACCGTAGTAGGTGAGCACCCGCACTTTGTCGCGGGGTTGGCCAAACCGGTCCACGCGGCCCTCCCGTTGCTCATGCCGCGTGGGGTTCCAGAGAAGATCGTAGTGCATGACCGCATCGAAATGGTCCTGCAGGTTGATCCCTTCGCTCAGACAGTCCGTACACACAAGCACCCGCTTGGGAGACTCCGCCAGCTTCAGGATTCTGGCTTCCCGGTCCGCTGGTGGCAGAAGGCCGGTGACCGAGACAACATCGACGGACTTAGGAAGCCGCTTCCGCAATTCCTCGGCCACATACTCCGACGTGGGGATGAACCGGCAGAAGACGATGGGTCGGTATCCGTCCTTCAGGATGCCCTTGAGCAGGCGAACCGCCTTCACGAGCTTCTCGTCCTTATCCCCGCGGAGTCCGTCCGCCTCCCTTGCGAGATCCCGGAGTTGCCGTCGGGTTCGAGCGGCCTCGTCGGTTTCTTCTCCGGTGTCGCCCCCCGGAGCAACGTCGAGAGCCTCCGCCTGGTCGTCAATATCAACGTCCAGGACGGTTCGGCGGCCAATTTCATCGGCTTCTTCCAGACTCTCCGACTCCGCTGCCGGGGTCCGATTACGGAGAGTCTCCGCCGCGGCTGCTGGGCTTGATCCGACCGAGCGAAGGAGGCTGAGCGCCGACCACCATCGAACGCGCTGGCGGTGCTGTCCGCCCGCGGGGTCCTCAACTCGCTCGCGTGTGTAGCGCAAGATCCGGTCGAAGAACTGCCGGTATTCTTCCGAAAGCGTGTACGTCTTCTCCGCTTCCTCTCTGCCTGGGAAGGGCGTATCGGCCTCCGCGTACCGGCGAATATCTCCGCGGCGTCGCTGGACGAAGTGGCCCGCCAGACGGCGACGGTGCGGTTCATTCTCGGGACCAGTCAGGGTAGAGGGCAGGGACGAGAAATCCGGATTCAGGAGAGACAGCAGCGACCGGAAGGCTTCTTCCTTCCCGCTGTGAGGGGTGGCCGTCACCAGGAGCAGATGGCGCTCAGGGTCGGAAGCGAGCTGGCTCACCAGGCGATGGCGCTGATGCCGTCCCCCACGGTGCTCGAAGCCGTAGGCGCAGGTGTGGGCCTCGTCCACGATCACAAGTTCGGGACAGGTCCGAGCGAATTCGTCCCTGCGTCGATCGGACTTGATGAAGTCGGTAGACACGATGACATGTGGATGGAGGTCAAACAGGGACTGACCGAGTCGACAATGCCGCTCCAGGCGAGCCGCAGTGCTCGCGAGCACGAGCTCGGCATCGATGTGGAACTTCGAGCTCAGTTCCCCCTGCCACTGCTCAGCAAGATGGGGGGGGCACAGAACCGCCAGGCGGCGGACCTCGCCGCGGTCCAAGAGTTCACGCGCTACGAGGCAAGCCTCTACGGTCTTCCCGATGCCTACGTCATCCGCAATCAGAAGCCGCACGGGGTCGAGCTTGAGCGCCATCAGGAGCGGGACCAGCTGGTAGGGCCTTGGGACAACCGCCAGGCGCGCAAACGAACGGAACGGCCCGGCACCCGAGCGGGAGCTGAGCCGAACAGCATCCCGGAGCAGCCGACAAGATCGGAAATCCCCTACAGCGGTGGGTTCCGGAAGATCGAAGGTAGCCGACTCGACTGTCTCCAGGGGGACATAGATTCCAGTGACTTCGTCCTCTGTGCCGCCGAGAGGCCGGAGGACCAACATGTCCTCGTCGGAATCCGGAAGCACCACCCACTCGCGGCCCCTTGCCCTGACCAGAGTGCCGACGGGGAAGCTCATGTGATCCTCCCGAAGGTCTCAGGGAAACGCTTCACGATAGACTCCCAGTCGTCCTTGTGTCCGAAGCGGACCACGACATAACCCAGGTTCTCCATGCACTCCGTCTGTGCTTGATCCCGTTTCTGCCGGTCGGGATAGTCGTGGTGGGGGCCGTCGACGTACACCGCCACCTGAGCGGGATGGTACAGGAAGTCAGGGCGGGTTCCGCAGGCCTCGACCAGAGTCTGAGCCTTGGCTGGAAGTGCCAAGTCGTGGTCCTCCAGAAACTGAAGCCAGGCCCGCTCCAGATCGGAAGCGCATTGACGGGTCAATCGGGTGAGATGCTCGGCACGGGGGAGTGGACCGGGAGAGCTCTCAAGCCGGGCCGCACCAAGCTTCTGGAGCAGATCCCGTATCGCGTGGCGGTCCAGGAACCTGTGATCCATCTGGTTCGAGTAGTTCATCATGCAATCGTAGCAGGCCGCCTCACAGTCCTCTCTCGCCCCAGGCGCCCGGCGAAGGTCATCGAGCGTATCCGGGTCGAAATGACAGAGGTCGAGAGCTCTCTGCGAGATCCGCTGCACAGCTTCCGGATCATCCACGAGGCGGCGCAGCACTCCCGCTCCCCCCTCGGCGGCCTCATAGAGAAGGATGATTCTCCGATCATCCCGCTCGGGGAGCGGTTCGGCCGCAAGCTCGGAGTCCTCCAGCTGGTACTCAATCTGAATCGCCTTCTTGAGGGCGGCCTGCAGCGAGGCCATCTCGATCTCGGACAGTTGGCTGGAAGGCTCAAGAAGAAGGCAGTTCCGACGGTCCTCCACGTAGGGGATCACCCGCCTGGTACGGGCAGAGAGCGGATCTTGTGCGTCATCTTCATTGTCGGCTTCGTTCCGCGCCCAGTAGCCCCGCTCGACGTCGAGGATGAACCCGTACTGCTGCTTGACCGCCCGGTGCCTCCAGCCCATGTTCACGCGCCACAGGGTTGCGGCGTTTCCGTAAGCCAGAGTGGCGATTTCCTCGCCATCGAGGTCCAGGACGGCAGTCCGGAAGGAGGGCTGGCCATCCCTGGTGGCAAAGCGGACGCAGGAGACCACTTCGTAGCCGATCCGTTGCCGTTCTTCCTCGTCCGAACTGATCCGATCTGCGCGCCTCGTACTCACATTCTGAAGCCGAAACAGGTTGCGGAGCGGGACTCCCAGAGTCTTTCCGCACCGATCGCAGAGATCCGGACCGTCTCCCTGGCTGATGGTGTGAAGGTAGCCGCACTCGTCGCACCGCTTCACCGACCCGGTAGCAAGACCATCCTCGGCCCGATCCTCGACCGGGAGGAACACCTTCTCGATCCGGTATCTGGACCCCTCGTGGTACAAAATGGCCCTCGGCCCGAACTCCGAGATCGCCAGGAACCGAGGCCTGGATATGTACTCGCTATCGCCGGTCTTGATCCGCCTGCCGGGGATGTAGGCCGACAGGGGGAGTCTCGGGAAACTGTAGCCCGGCAGGAAGCCTTCGCTTGCGAAGTAGCGGTAGGAGTAGAAATCGGACTGAATGGCCCGGCGAGCTTCGGTCAGGAGCTCAATCTGCGACTCGGCCTCGGCTCGAAGCCTCTTGGCCTTTCTTCTCTCGTCGGCCGATCTCGATGCATCGCTGATGACCGAGTGCTGGAATGCCCGCTGCCTGAGTGCCGCTCTGTACAGGTTGCGCCAGCGGTCGCAGCTATCTTCGAAGTGCCGCGCAATCTGCGTGAAGACTTCATCCAGCCAGCCGGGGCTGTACCAGTCTGCTTCTTCGATCTCACTCCGTATGCTCGAAATCACTCGCTCGGCCCGCTCACGCGCCACTTTCTTGTGACTCTTTGCATCGACCGCGTCCCGAACACCGTCCCGCAACTCCAGCGTCGGATCGGTCCCGTCCACATCCAGGATCTCGACCAGCGAAACCCCCAGCCAAAGCCCCGTCTCAGCGAGCCAGATTGCATGGATATGAGCTCGGATCAGGTCCTCGTTCGCCAGGTCGAGGCGCGGTGGTGTCACTGCCCCCATCACCATCAATCCGGGACGTTTGAAGAAGTGCTGGTCGTGGGAGCTGAAGGTGGAACAGTAGGAGAACAC
>CAZDDA010000028.1:0-6912 GCA_964504085.1 uncultured Thermotogae bacterium
TCTTTGAGCGTAATTCCCAGTTCAGAAAGTCTCTCCCGGATCGAATCCGCGAGATCGAACTCCTTCTTTTCTCGAAGCTCGGCACGCAGGTCGACGAGAATCCTGATTAGCTCATCCTGCACGCCCTTGAGGGGCCGCTCCTTCTTCTGGAAGAGTCCGAGTGGGTATCCAAGTTCACGAATGAGTGCGACGGCGTCCCTCAGCGCCAGTCGATCGGCACTTCGTGCGGTTGCGCGGAAGCGGTTGGCCTCGGCGACGAGTTCTTGGATGGCCGCGATCGCGCTGACGGTGTTCAGATCGTCTTCCATCGCTGCCCCATATTGGTCATGGTACGTGGGGAGGGACGTGAGGAACGCTTGGCCTCCCGAGCTGGGGGCTGCTTCCTCGGTGCTCCCAAGCTCGGCCTCTACATCATCGATCAGCGTCTGTACGCGCGCGAGCGCTTTCCTTGCTTCCTCGAGGCCTTCCTCGGAGTAGTCGAGCGGCTTTCGATAGTGGCGGGCAAGGTAGAAGTAGCGCACCGTTTCGCCGTCGAACTTCTCCAAGACATCCTTGGCGTAGTCGAAGTTTCCGAGAGATTTTGACATCTTCTCGCCGCTGAAGTTGAGCATCCCGTTGTGCAGCCAGAAACGGAAGAACGGTTTGCCGGTTGCGGCCTCGGCTTGGGCAATTTCGTTTTCGTGGTGCGGGAAGATGAGGTCGTTTCCACCGGCGTGGATGTCGAGCGACTTGCCGAGGTACTGACGCGAGAGGACCACGCACTCGGTGTGCCAACCGGGCCGGCCCTCACCCCACGGCGAATCCCACTTCGGTTCGCCGGGCTTGGCTGCCTTCCACAGCGTAAAGTCGAGCGGGTCCTCCTTGCCGTCCGAGGCGGCGACCCGTGCACCAATCTCGAGCTCATCCGTGCGCCGGCCGGAGAGCTTTCCGTACTCCTTGAACGCGGAGACGCGGTAGTAGACGTCGCCATCACGCTGGTAGGCGTAGTCTTTGTCGATCAGCGTCTGAATCAGCTCGATCATCCCCGCGATGTGCTGCGTGGCACGGGGGCTCTCCGTCGGCTCCTCGACGTTGAGAACCTTGAGCAGGTCGAAGTAGGCCTTTGTGTAGCGCTGCGCGATCGCCTCCACCGATTCACCGGTTTCACGAGACCGGTTGATCAGCTTGTCGTCGACATCGGTGATGTTTTGAACGTAGAGAACTTTCCAGCCCTTGAATCTTTCCATGTACTTACGCAATGCGTCGAAGACGATGATCGGCCGTAGATTTCCAATATGCAGGTGATCGTAGACGGTGGGGCCGCAGACGTACATCCTCACGGTCTTACCATCTTGTGGCTCGAATGGATCTTCCCGGCGTGTGAGGGTGTTATAGAGTCTCATCGGTCGCCACCTCCTTTGCTCGGATTATAGGCAACGACGGGGATTGTGACCACGCGGAGGGTCCGACGGCAGCTGTTCTAGGAGCAGGCAGCACACGCTGGCCGTTGATCCTGAACCGGCAGAGCCGGATTGATCCTACCCGACGGAGGGGTCGATTCCTATGGGCGCGGCCTTGTCTTCCACAGTCGTTTGATCACACGCTTCCAGGAATCGGATAATCAGCCGATCGATATCTTGCATTCCCTGCTGGTTGATCAGCGACAAGTTGGCGACGGTCTCCTCCAGAGAACGCCCCACAACGCCCTGTGGTCGATTGACTCCATTCGCTCTGACAGCGAACAACGCCGCCAGATAGGCCTCATGGGCGGCTGTCCCTACTTTCAGTGCACAGGCGGGCTTGGCCCCATCGCAGATCATCCCCGCTGTGTTGGCCAGGATTGTCTCAATCGCTTGCGCTGCCTTGGGCAGCCCTCCACCCAAAAGGGAGGCCATTCCTGCCGCCGCTCCGGCCCCTGCAGCGACTGTACAGCCACAAACAGGAGACAGTCTCCCCAGCCTGGCCTTGATGAAGCTCGTGGTGAGATGGCTTATCAGAACCGCTTTGGCAATGTCCTTCCGCGTTTTGCCCAACTCCTCTCCGAGCAGGGCGACCGGAAGAATCGCCGTGATGCCGTGATTTCCACTTCCCGCACTGCTCATCACGGGAAGCTGTATTCCAGCCATCCTCGCGTCGCAAGCAGCATAGCAATAGCCCCGAATCCGATGGGCCAGATCGTTCTCCACCGCTCCCTGCGCGATTAGCCTTTGCAGTGCCTGCCCAAAAGCGAAATCAAGGGAACGTTCGCCATCCAAGCCCACTTCGGCGATCGCCCGGTTCATCTCGACGCCTCTCATGAGGTAGTCTACATCATCTGCGTCCATTGCCTCAGCCAACCCCCACAGGTCGGCATAGTGCATCTTACTGATTGCCTCTATCACGGAAGGTTCGTTGTTTGTATCCTCAGTTGCTTCAAGGCAGTAGATTTCGGTGCCGTTCTTGACGACCTTGGTAATCCGTGAATGGTCTCCCTCGATAATGACGGACGCCGTGTTCTGCAATGTGGCTACCGTAGCCGCCACGTAGACACCATGCTTGGCAGGGTCGGCAGTCACGTGAACTCGGTGGTTCTCGACGAGTTTAGCGGCTTGTTGCACGTCCTGCACTCGGCAGTCTTGGAGGACCTCAAGCCCGTATTCGGGACGGCCACAGTACACAGCCAGCGCTGCAGCCATGGCGATCCCTCGGATTCCCTCTACCCCACCGGGGAGGCTTGCCGCAAACCCATTCTTGTAGACACTGTGACTGACGATGATCTCGATACGGGAGATCTCCTCCCGTGTTGAAAGCTCATCACACGCCCGTGCAACTGCAAGTGCTATTGCACCAGGCTCCGTACAACCCAGTGCCGGGACTACCTCTTGCTTCAAGAACGCTTTCAGGTCAAACACGATTTTCCTTGGTCCACACTTTGCGTTGTCCGGATTATAGGGGACTTCCGATCCTACTACCATGAAGACGTACCGGCTGCTACACTGTGCTTATGTTTGGCGGACATATCGTGGCCGTTCTTGCCGTTTCGGCTGCGCCGATTGCCGAGCTGCGTGGCGGGCTGCCGCTTGCAATCAGCTACGGGTTCTCCCCTGTGGCGGCGTTCTTTCTCGCGATCGCGGGAAACCTCCTGCCCGTGCTTCCGATTCTGCTTGGTCTGGGTTGGGGTGAGCGGTTTCTCCGCCGATGGTCTCTTCTGGAACGCCTCCTCGGTTGGGTGCTCGCCCGCACGCGGCGAAAAGGTCGACTCATCGAGCGATACGGCGCGATTGGGTTGGTACTGCTTGTGGCGATCCCGCTTCCGGTCACCGGCGCCTGGACCGGTGCAATCGCCGCGTTTCTGTTCGGAATCCCTCCAAGGCGTGCCTTTCCGTTGATCACCGTGGGAGTGCTGATTGCTGGGGTCGTCGTGCTGGCGCTCACACTGAGCGGGATCCATTTGTTCACCGCGGAGTGAAGGTGTCCCCCCTAGCGGCGGTTGGCGCTCACGACGTAGCGGGCGAGGAAGGGAAGCAGAATGGCGGCAATCCCAACGAGCGACAGGGCGATCGCCCAAAAACGCAAGACTGACATATCGGCAACGCCTGTAGCAAAACGCATCGCTTCGGCCATGTAGGTGAGGGGAAGGGCCCTGCTGATCGCGCGCAGGAATCCTGGCATGAATTCGATCGGGAAGTAGATTCCGGAGAGAAACATCATTACCATCGATAGAGCACTGGCGATGTTGCCCGCGCTGGAGGGTCGCCGGACCACCATGGCGATCAGCGTGCCGAATCCCATCATTCCCAACGTGGCGCAGGCAACAAAGATCGTGTAACGGAACCAATCGATAGAGAACGTAAGTCCGAACACCCCGATGCTGACAAACAGAGTGATCAACGTCGAAACATACACGACGGCCAGACGGACGGTGATCACGGCAGAAAGCAGCGCCAAAGGCGGCATCGGGGTCACGATCATCCGATCGAGGATCTTGCGTTCTTTCATCGCGGTGATGTGCCCGGAGACAGCAAACAACCCCGCGGACAGGATGGAGAAGGCGATGATTCCCGGTACCATCACGTTGAACCAATCCGTCGCCGCCTCGGTGCCGACGTGAATCTTCTCCACATCCAGAATCGGGGAGAGCCCCTGGTGGCGAAGATTGAAGTCGGCCGACACACCCTGCGCGATCTGTTCGAACGCGTAGTTCTCCTGCACTCTGCTCGGATCGTAGACGAATTGAAGACGCTCGCCATTCCAGATCAAGCCAAAATCCACCTTGCGTTTGGATACTGCCTCTTTGAGCGCTTCGGTTGTCTCATAGCGCGTGATCTCTCTTAAGCCCGTTTCGGTCAACACCTTCTCCAACGCGGCGGTGTCCGCATCAGGAGCAACGATCACTCCCAGGCTTGCCTGTTCTTCCTCCCCCATGCCGCCCATGAGAAATCCGAAGATGAGGATGAAGATCAAAGGGAACAGGAAGGTGAAAAACAGGGTGGCCTTGTCCCGTACCAAGACCCTCAATTCAGCGCTAAGCAGCGCTCGAAAGGCGTTCATCGTTCCACGTCCCAGCGGAGTTTTCGTGAAGCCATCCCGATCGACAGCGCGATCCAGGCAAGTGGGACTCCAATGACAAGCGGGGTGGAGAAGATTCCGGCCTCCACACCCAGGCTCGTTCGCAACCCTTCCGCCAGGTAGCTGACCGGGTTGGCGTAGACGATCGCCTTGAGGAAGAGGGGGAGTCCGGCCACCGGGAAGAACAGACCGCTCAAAAACATCATCGGCATGTTGAGGACGTTGGCGATCGCCATTCCGGAGTTGGCTGTCTTGGCAATCGAGGCGATCAGAAAGCCGAACGCCATAAACGTGATCTGTGCCAGCAGAAGGAAAAGGACCGGTTGGATTGCCACGAAGGAAACCGACGCACCGAATCCGTACTTGCCGAGCAGGATCAACAAGACACACTGAATGAGTCCCACGACGATGTGCCCGATGGAGAGGCCGGCCAAGTAACGGGGCACCGAAAGAGGAGTGACCCAGTAGCGCCGCAGGATCTTCTGGTCCCGTGAAAACAGGATCGCTCCCGGAATCCCGAACAACCCACTGGTGAAGAATCCCATCAGGATGATGCCGGGAAGGAGGAAATCCACGTAGCGGACCTCCGAGGCTTCTCCAACCCACACCGTTTCAGTCGGCACGGCCGCCTCCTCGTCGAAACGCCCGGTTCGCTTGAGAATTTCGCGATCGACACCGGCGAGAATCTGTTCAATGATCCCTGCCGCCATCTCCGAGGACGGATTCCCCTCGCTGTAGTGGATGGACAGAGCCCCCTGTGGAGCTTCGCTTGCGGAAGAGAGGGAATCAGCGGAAAAACCTGTCGGTGCGAACCCTTGTTCAATCCGTCGGCTGAAGCCCTTGGGGATCACGATCACCGCGGCACGTTGTCCGCGTCGAAGCGCCTCCTGTTCGCGGGCCACGAACGCCTTCAAATCCTCTCCGCCTTCCGGCTGGAACAGCGTAAACAGCGGCTCTTTTCCTTCAATCTGTGGAGTGCCTAGCTTCTCGAACAGCTCCTCTATCATCGCGCCAAACTCCCCCGCGACCGTCGATTCGGTGTCGAGGTTGACCAGACCGATCGAGAAGTTGATCTCCCCTTCTTGGCCGATGCGACTGAAGATCAGCGTGAGGATGGTGAAGATGAAGATGGGAAAGATGATCACCCAGAACAGCGTGATTCGTTCGCGAAACGCGGTGAACAGATGCGTCCTTGCGACAAGGAGGATTCCGATCACTCCCGCAGCCTCCTCCCGGTGAGCGACAGGAAGACATCCTCCAGGTTCGGCTGGCGGACGGTCATGTTCTTGAGCGGTACCTGACGTTCTCGGGACCAGGAAAGAAGTTCCTCCATCGTGCGAACGAGGTCTTCGGTTTCCAGGGTGACGATCTCACCGTCGGTCCGTGCTGTTTTGGCGTAGCCCTCAAGCTGTGCGATGTGATCGCCCTCCAGTGCCGGGGCGGAAAACTCGATGATCGTCTCCTGGCCCAGGTCGGCGGCGAGTTCCCGCGGTGAACCCTCGGCGATGATCGTTCCGTGATCCATGATGCACACGTAATCGGAGAGTGCCTCCGCTTCCTCCATGTAGTGGGTGGTGAGGATGGTTGTTTTGCCCTGTCCTTTTAGATCCGTCACGATTGTCCACATGTTGCGACGGGCCTGAGGATCAAGGCCGGTGGTCGGCTCGTCGAGGAAGATCAATTCGGGATCATTGACCAAGGCGACGCCGACGGCCAGCCGCTGCCTCTGACCGCCGGAGAGCGTTTTGATCATCGCGTTGGCCTTGTCCTTGAGCGCAACTCTGGAAAGGACTTCGTCGATCGGCAACGCCTTGGGAAAGAAAGCCGCAAACAGCTGCACCACTTCTCTGACTCTCAAGTACGGCTCGAAGTTTCCGTCCTGGAGGAGCACACCCATCCGCTCCTTGGTGGCGCGATCGACCCGCTTCAGCCGTGCCCCGAACACTTCGATCGAGCCGGCGTCCGGCTCGCGGATCCCCTCGAGGATCTCCAGGGTCGTTGTCTTGCCGGCGCCGTTTGGACCGAGGATGGTGAACACACTCGCCCGAGGTACCGTAAACGAAATTCCATCGACAGCGTGGGCCTCGCCGTAATACTTCTTGAGATCGGACACCCGCATCAACGTTCCGTTTGTTCCGGTCATTTTGTCTCCCCTGTCAAGCGTTCTCGAAATCATACTTTGTGAGTCCACGAGTGGCAAAATCGCAGTTTGCTACAGCATACGTGCTTCCCAAAGAAGAAATGTCCGTGGACAGGGAAGAAGTGTTCGGTGATAGAGGAACTCTCGTCAAGCTGGCAGAATAGCTTTCAACGGACGGTGTGCTGTGTGATCGTATTCTTGTACCAATCGAAACTTGCCTTTGGGACGCGCTTTCCAGTCTCAAA
>CAZDDA010000028.1:7012-13658 GCA_964504085.1 uncultured Thermotogae bacterium
CCCGATTCCACATCGCCATGTAGGCAACATACTCGGATTCCTTCTTCCGATCGTGATGGCTTCCGTTCTTTCCGTAGCTCTTCCCGAGATTGAAGGGTGGGTCGAGAAACACGATGTCTGCGCACTCGTCGCGCAGCGACGTGAGGCAGTTGAGGGCATCATCGTGAACGATCTCACCTTTCGGATGCCTGTAAATCTGGCCCTTGTAGGTGCTCTTCCACCAGCGGCGCCGCGACTGCTCCAAAGGAACTGGCGGCACGCTTGCCCTAGTCTTCTCACCGGTTTGGGTCGTCATCTTCTCACGTGTACCTCTCGTACTGGCTCGTTGCTGCGTCTGTCTGCCTACATTCTCGTAATTTCCCAGAGGATACACAACTAGCCATATCCCAGGCAACTCTGCTCGTGGCGAGGTCCGGGGACATAGCACGACACCTGCTGCCTCAATCGCTCCAGCTTCAGCTCGTCCCACGAAGGACCTGTCGACGCAGAAAATCCGACCCCGAGGAAGAGCAGCTGCTCTGGCAACTGCAGTTCGCGCAGTTGCTTGGAAGAAGCGCTGGAACCGCTTCTTCTGGTCCGATCCCTAGTAGCTTGCGAGGCTCCGGGATCAGATGCTGTATTGAATGTCAACCCTCCTTTGCGTCCGGATCGCGGTACGATTCACCACTCTTGTAGATAGCATGGGCGATGAGTAGCAGCTTCCTCGCTGCGGCGATCCGTGCGACCTTGTCCGGTTTGTCTTGCTCCTTCAGTCTTCGGTAGATCGATCGGATGCTCGGGTTGTAGCGTGCGGCGGACAGCGTCGCTTCGAACAACCGTTTACGTACGTCACGGTTCCCACGCTTGCTGATCCGCGACTTACCGTGCACCGATGTCCCTGACTGGAACTGGATCGGATCGAACCCCGCCAGCGCTACGATCTGGCTCCGATTGGAGTCTGGGTACTTGCGGAACAGCGCGAGCAGCGTCAGCCCGGTGATTGGCCCAACACCGGGCATCGACAGGAGAGCTGACAGTCTCTGGGGGGGCAGTGGTCAGGTCTTCACTTTTGGTGTTTTCGAGAACTTGAATACGCGACTGCCTGACGTGTTGGCCTCGGACCCGGCTTGCCCAATCCGCACGTTCTTAATAGCATCTCAAGAATAGGAGGGCACTCATGAAACCGGTACTGATTGCATACGCCACAAGCTACGGCTCGACGCGAGAGGTTGCGGAGGCGGTGGCCGAAGCACTGAAGGAGCGTGGGTTCGACACGACTGTGCTCGCGGCTCGCGATGTGGATTCGGTGGAGGGCTACTCGGCCGTTGTGCTCGGTGGTGCGCTCTACTTCTTCCGGTTACACAAGCACGCTCGCCGGTTCTTGTCCCGGCATCGCGACTCACTGAAGCGAATGCCGGTCGCCGTGTTCGGAATGGGGCCGTTCAATGACACGGAGGAGGAGTTCACAGGCGCACGCAAGCACCTGGATCGCTCCCTCGGCAAACACACGTGGCTGTCGCCTGTGTCTGTCGAGGTGTTCGGCGGTCGGTTCGATCCCACCGGGCTACGATTCCCGCACAAGAACCCGGCGATGAAGAAGATCCCGCCGGCTGACATCCGCGATTGGGACGCCATCCGTGCCTGGGCCGAAACGCTGCCTCAAGCACTTGGGTTCAAGCGCTCGGAAGTAGAGGCCTAAGACAAGACTGCGTGACCACAAAAGTTCTCTATCTATCTGCGTTCGTCTTCGCTGGATTCACGTTATCATAGATAAGCTGTTAGATCTAACGCAGGACAGGGAGACACAGGGTGAATGAGATCGACCGCAAGGCACGAGCTCTCGAATACAAGGAAACGCCCCGGCCTGCCGGCCTCTACGTGGTGCGAAACACGAAGACGGGCACGTCGCTGTTCGGGTCGGCGACTGATCTTCCCGGCATGCTGAACCGCCAGAAATTTCAGCTTGAGATGGGCTCGCACCCGGACAGGGAATTGCAGGCAGACTGGGACGAGTTGGGGCCGGATGCGTTCGAGTTTCAGGTCCTCGATCAACTCGACATGCAAGGCGACGCGAATACCGACCGAACAGCAGATCTGCAAGTCCTCAAAGCGTTGTGGCTCGAGAAATTCACGAACTCCGGCGTGCCCCTGTACAAGAGGTCGCTGCGCGCTCCGTGATTGGCTACGGCTTCGCAGTCACAAACCGCTTGCCGTCTTTTGCACACAGGATCTGCGCCACTTCGCGGCCGGCGATCGCGGCACCGGGTAGACCACCGGGGGGTACGGTCCACATGCTCGCGATGTAGAGGTTGTCGAGCCCCGGAATTGTCTTCCGGACGTACCTGTAGCGGCGCTGGAAGTCGCTGGAGAGCATCCAGGTCATGAACGACCCCTTCCAGTTCGCGGTGTAGCGCTCGAAGGTCAACGGTGTGGCCACGTCCGTTACTTCGATGGCGTCCTTGAACCCGGGGTAGCGGGCATCGATCGCATCGGCGCAAGCAGCGGCGATCTTCTCCTTTTCCGCCGCGTAGGCGTCTCGGTCGTCGCGAAGCCGGTCCCAGTAGTCCCAATCGGCCGTCAGTAGCGACGTCACCACCGAGCAGCCCTCTGGTGCGAGCGATGGGTCGAAGCCGTAGCTCTTGACATTCATCCACTCGACATCGGTTCCCGCGAGTTGCAGTGGATGTTCGAGTTCGAACGCCTCCCCGAGGCACTCGTCCAATTCGTGTATTACCCGTTTCACGCCGAAACTCACCTGAATGCACGACGGGTAGAGCTTGCCTGTTTCCATCAGCACGCGGTGCGTTTCGTCTTGTCTGCTGCCGTCCAACAGCGAGTGGATCGTGGCTCGGAGATCCGCCGCGGACACTACGTAATCGGCATCAATCTGTGTTCCGTCTTCGAGTTCGATGCCTACGGCCTTGCCGCTCTCCTCCAGGATGCGAGTGACACGCGCCCCGTAGCGGATCTCTCCTCCAAGCGACGTGTAGCGCTGCTCGATCGCCCGAGCGAACTCCAGCGATCCGCCGGCGGGGAAGCCAGCCGCTCGTTGCGCCATCGGCGCCAGCGTCATTACCAGGCCGATCAGCGGCGTGTCGCTGCCGATGGAGTTCCTCATCCCCGCCGCCAGAAGCGGATCTCGGAAGCGTTCGGCAAACTTGCCCATCGGCGTCGAACTGAGAGACTTCAACGCCCTCAGGTGTCGGCGCATACGAAAGAGGAGCCTTAAGCCGTCGAGCGGCGACATCAGCTCTCGCGGCTTCCCGATCGGCATTCCGAACGAGGCGAACTTCCGGATCCATCCGCAGAGCTGCTCGATCGGCCCGGCGTCGGCCGGCGACAGCTCTTTCATGTGCGCTTCGAGCCGATCCGGGTCGGCGTACAGGGAGAAGGCCCGGCCATCGGCTCCGACCATCCGCCAGAAGACGTCGTGGTCGTACATTCTGTGTCCCTGGACCGCGCCCAGCTCCTCCCACAGCGTGTAGAGGGAGTCTCCCGGCGCCGAACCGGTGAGCCAGTGGATGCATCCATCAATAGTGTAGCCCTGGCGGGTCCACGCCGTGCAGAGCCCGCCGGGCAGATTGTGTGACTCGAAGATCCTTGTCCGATAGCCGTTCATCCGGCCGTAGCATCCCGCCGAAAGGCCGGAGACTCCGGCCCCGATGATCGCAATCGTTTTCTCGCTCATTGCCCACTCCTTCGCTGTGTTATGGCGTCGACACTTCGCGCGGCGTTTTATCTAAAGACTATTCTAGCCAATTTGCTTTCAGTTTCCGAAGTTCTTCGGACGCTCGATCAAGGGAGCCGAACTCTTCGACGGTCTGCTTCCCAACCGACCGCCCGTCGCCGATCCCGAGCATCACCAGCAGCTCGCGGCTCTCGCCCGGTCGCAGCGTCAGGCCGGCATGCGGGCTGCCGCGGGCGTTGTCGCCGTAGGCGTCGCTACCCGTGCATTGGCCCTGTTCGACGACGAGAGGATTGCCCCGGTACGGGCCGAGGAACGCCTCGCGGCTCGTGTCGTACCCGGCGAGCTCGGCCCTGACAAGCGCTATCCACTCGTGGCGCGCGGTGTCGTGGACGAGGAATCCTCCCGACTCCGGCGTCAGGTTGTCCTGGATGGCGACGCGGAGGAGCCCGTCCCGGGTCAGTCCGCCGCGGACGATGAACAGCGAGTACTGGGGGTTCCCCCGATCCCGGTACGGGTTCCACTGGTTGGTGAACTCGCAGAACGAGACCTGCCGCTGCCGGGTCGCTCCCCCCGGCAAGCTGGGGGGTGTCCAGCGGAGGCTTTCTGTGAAAGCATGGCACCGCCAAAAAGCAAACTGCCCTGGCATCCCAGGGCCCTTTGCTCTATCTTGCAGCGTGAAAGCCTGAAACTAGAACAGGAATTTAACCCCAAAATCGAGGAATTCGATGCCGTCGGCCATCAGGCCGGCGTGGAAGATGAGCGTGGTATTGGAACCGATGCCGATGTCAAGCCCGATCACGGTTTCCGCCCAGTCCATGAATGCACCGGTTTGGTCCGTATCAAACCAATTGTAGATCCACGCATCGAACAGGCCGCCACAGCAGGAATCCCCGTCGATCTCCAGTGCGATGTATTCGTCGAATTCATCGTCCCAGATGCACCAGAAAAGGTCACTGGTATAATCGTCGACGATTTCACCCCACGGCGTGAAACCCCACCACAAACTGCGGTACGGATCGAGGTAGTCGTACCACGGACCATCAGCGAAGCGATGCCCGGCCTTGAACAATACGCCTTGGCTCGTGTCGTACTCGATCGTGATCGCTTCTAGGTCGATGCCGTTTACTGCCGTTCCCTGCTGGTCAAGCGCCAGGTACGGCGTGAAGCAGAGACAGTCGCCAACGATCAGATCGAATGCCCAGTCCAACTCCTTTGACTTCACCTCAAAACCGACCTCGAGATAACCAAGATCGAGCCACGAAAGCCCAAGGCACACCTGCTCCACCCCGAAAACCACGTAGTTGAACCCCTCGTCGCAGTCAAAGTCGATGGTCGTGGTGAGATTCTCCAGGCAGGCGAACGGTGCCTGCAAGATGACGTTGATACCGCTCCAACACAGGCAACAGCCGGTTTGGTCCGGCAGGAGGCGCCAATCTCCGTGCCACCAATAGTTCTGACCATACCAATCGCAGGCCGGATAAGGACCCATTATGGCAAGCAACGCGCTGTAGCCCTCGTGGGCGATGAGATAATTAGTTTCCGGCATGTTAAACTGCGCTTGTACCCAAAGCGAACAGTCAGCGAAAATTCCCCAGCCACCGACAAGTAACCCGGACGCAAAGACATCGCTCCAGCCGGCAGTCCAGGTCCCTGGGGACAGCACCGGCACTGCGTAAGCCTCCACCCCGGAGATCGAGAGACGCACGCTTCCCGCTACCATCTCTAGGAAGGCTTCGACCTGGCCCGGCGTTGGGTCAAAGACACCCACGCCGTAGAGATTGAAAGCCCCCACACTACCCGCTGCGTCAAATGAAAGGAACTCAAAATCCCCCAACAAGAAGTAAACCATCGCCCCGAGCGTCCAGCCGCAGGTGGTGTAATCGATCTCAAGATGCGAGTCGAAGTCCAGATTACCCAGCGGTTGGAAATCCCAGAATCTCCCGAATACAGACAACGAACCGGATAGTGGGCCAGCGAACGCGGCCACCCCCAGCCCCACGACCAACAGACAGCCCACAGCCCATACCCTAGCCCTCACGCCGCACCCCCTAGAAAATCCTCCTCTGTCTTTACCTCCCCCAAAACCTTTTCGCGCAAAACTCAAACTGCATTCTAG
This sequence comes from uncultured Thermotogae bacterium, assembly GCA_964504085.1. Classification (GTDB taxonomy): domain Bacteria; phylum Bipolaricaulota; class Bipolaricaulia; order UBA7950; family UBA9294; genus CAZDDA01. The sequence continues at coordinate 12,796 of CAZDDA010000028.1, forward strand.
CATTCCTTATCCGCACAATCAAGGGTAACAGTGCGGAAAAATGATAAACTCTGTTAGCCGCAAGAAAAAACCACGTCTCCACGGACGGCCCATATCTCAACAGACAAGCTACTAGAAAACGCAGTGCGCCTTTCTCGTTACTTACCGGTGTTAAGCATCTTCTCTTAGGATCTATTATCTATTCCCCCTGCTGCACTTATGAAATTGTCTCATCAGGTATACATCAGCGCTTTCAGCTTGAGCGCCTCGCGCTTCTTGTCGATGTGCTTGATCATCATGCGGGCAGCCTTGATCGGTTCGGGCCCGAAGGTAAACTTGTCGTCGAAGATCTGTTCCAGCTACTCGGTTACGTACTTGGTGAGTTCTTCGGAGCCCTCTTCACAAGCTCGACGACGGTCGGGACTCGAAGTTTCCCCGGACTGCTTCCTGGAGAATCATTTTGTCCAAGGTCAGATCAGAGACAGCTCTGCGCAGTCGAACGTTCTCCTACTCCAGCTCCTTGAGTCGCTTCACCTGAGTGAGCCTCATCCACTGAGCCAACGGTACTACTGCCTCACGGAGCTTGGCGATGATTTCCTCAGGTCGATACCGCTTCCTTGACGTCGTCTTCCTCCTTCCATCGGTTGAAATATTATCGTTGCACTTGGACCGATTTCAGGAGGGGCACATCAGGCCGAAAGGGTCGACTTGCTTTTAGCGGGCGAGGATTACTGCTTTCGGTAAAACAGACTCAAGATATCTTCGGAGTTTGTGAGCCAAATAACGGCGTAAGGAGTCTCCGGCTTGACTTTGGAGCAAGCAAGACGATGAAAGTGGCAGGCCGCGGTCTTTTGCGACCACGGCATGCCGTCAGATCGGGCTAA
>CAZDDA010000029.1:0-13296 GCA_964504085.1 uncultured Thermotogae bacterium
AGCACTGCCCCGGTTTTCTTGTTCGCTGCTGCAGCCATCATCCTCTTTCCGAAGCAAGAAGAAGCTCCATTCTGTCGCATCACAGGCAGGAGCGGTGCTCAGATCGAATTGATATTAACAGCACTCTAGGTTTCCGTCAAGCGACCATTCAAAACGCGGCAAAATACAGCTGCCAGGTTGTCAATTGGAAGAATATGTAGAAGTCCATAGTGGCTCAATCCTTCAGCTCTTCTGTGCGTGGAGGTTGGGGCATGTCAGGAGCGCAGCAGAAATGAGTATTTGTAATCTGTTTTTCATATAATACCATTTTTTGATTCTTTAGGGCTGCTCTTACTGCAACCCGACTCGCCACCGATGGGAGTAGACGTTTAATCGATGTCCGCGAGCGAAGCCGCACACGCAGACACCCAATTTATCAGCGGTCGTTACCGCGGCGAGGGTAGGTGCAGAGACCGCTGCGACAATCGGGATTCCGCAGCGTACAATTTTCAGCAGCATCCGTTTTGGGACCCGTGAGGAGAGAAACACGAATGTTTCATCAGGAGTGACGCTGCGCAACAGTGCATCGCCCAAGACCTTTTCCAATGCACAATTGCGACTGATGTCCTCGAAGAAGCTGATGAGTCCTGATCGATCTCCAAGCGCTGCAGCGTGAGTCCCGCCGGTTTCGCGAAAGATGCTTCCACGGCTTAGGCATTCTTCTGCGGCAGCAAGGAGCACGTCCGCAGAAAGCGTGAATGGGCTTTCAATTGGTCGCGGTGAGGTGGGTTGCTGAGAAGGAGAAGGCCTGTCGTCAAGCCTGACCTCAGCGACTTTGCCTTGCACGGTGAATGAGGACACATCATGATCCGATCGGACAAAACCTTCGGACACAAGATACCCGTAGACCAGCTCTTTTATGAAGGAAGGCGAACAAGTGGCGCGAACAAGCGTCTTTCCGGCAAGGACAATGGAAATCTCGTGCTCAGTAACAAGGCTTTCCCTGATTTTTTCTGTTTTGCCGGCATCGATCCGGGTTACCAGATGCCTTCCAGTCTCCTTCATTCATTTCCCTCTCGCTATAGGAACGAAGTTCTGCGCGAAAAGCCTGGTCCATGGACGACTTCTAGCGATTGCGGTTATCGTATCTTTTCGATCTGACAGGCCGCTACCTTGAGTTCGGGGATCTTTGCTTTGGGGTCCAGTGCGTCATTCGTGAGTCGGTTTGCGGGTCCTTCCGCGAAATGGAAGGGGATGAACACCGATCCCTCTGCCACCCGCTCCGTCGCTTTTACTTTGGTTGCAATCTCGCCGCGCCGTGTTCGCACCCGCACGCTCTCCCCATCCGAAAGGTTGAGGCGAGCCACGTCCTTGGGATGGATCTCGGCGTACCCATCGTTGACGTACGCGTTCAGCGCCGGAGCCCGTCGGCTCATGGATCCGGTGTGGTAGTGATAGAGGATTCGGCCGGTCGATAAGACAAACGGATACTCCTCATCGGGTAGTTCGGCCGCGGGAATATAGTCGACGGGATGGAACCTGCCAACCCCTCTGCTGAAGGTGTCCCGATGGAGGAACTGGGTGCCGGGGTGGTCGTCGTTGGGACAGGGCCACTGCAGTCCTTCAGGGCGTAGTCGATGGTGGTGGATTCCTCCGTAGATCGGCGTCACCGCTGCGATTTCGTCCATAATCTCGGCCGGGTTGGCATACGCCATCGGGTATCCCATCTGGGTGGCCAAGTTGCAGAGAATCTCCCAGTCCGGTCGCGCCTGGCCCGGGGGCTCGATCGCCTTATTCACGAGGAGGACCCGTCGTTCGGTGTTGGTGAATGTCCCTTGCGTCTCAGCGAACGATGCGGCAGGAAGCACCACGTCGGCCAACTGTGCAGTCTCGGTCAGGAAGATATCTTGCACCACGAGGAAGTCGAGGCTCTTCAACGCCTGCTCTACGTGGTTTAGGTTTGGATCGGAGATCATCGGGTTTTCGCCCATGATCACCAGGCCCTTTATGCTTCCCGCGGTGGCGGCGTGCATCATTTCCACGACGGTCAATCCAGGCTCGGGTTGTATGGTTGTTCCCCACGCCTTTTCGAACTTCTCCCGCGTGGCGGGATCGGTGACCTTCTGGTAACCCGAACAGACATTGGGAAGCGCACCCAGATCACACGCGCCCTGGACGTTGTTCTGCCCGCGTAGGGGGTTCACTCCAGAGGAGGGCTTGCCGATGTTGCCGGTCAGCATGGCGAGGTTTGCCAGTGAGAGCACGTTGTCCGTGCCGGTGGTGTGTTGGGTGATCCCCATTGCGTAGACGATTGAAGCGGCTTTGGCCTGGCCGTAGATCCGTGCGGCTTCGATGAGTCGATCGACGGAAATGCCGCTGATTTTGGCCACCTTCTCCGGCGTGTAGCCCGCAACGACCTTCTTGAATTCGTCGAAATCTTCTGTACGCTGCTCGATGAACGCTTCATCGTGCAAACCGTCGTGCAAGATCACGTTCATCATCCCGTTGATCCACGCGACGTCCGTGCCGTTTTTCTGTCGCAACCACAGGGTGGCGTGCTTGACGAGGTCGATCCGGCGCGGGTCCACGACGATCAGCTTTGCATCCTGATAGCGTACGGCCCGCTTGATGAGGCCGGCGATGATCGGATGCGTCTCCGTGGTGTTGGATCCTGTCACCAGGATGCAATCGGCGTATTCCAGTTCCTCGATCGAGTTGGTCATTGCGCCGGAACCGAACGCCGCCGCCAACCCGGCCACGGTCGAGGCGTGGCACAGGCGAGCGCAGTGATCCACGTTGTTCGTTCCGATACACGCGCGCATGAACTTCTGAAACAGGTAGTTCTCCTCGTTGGTACAGGTTGCCGAGGCCAGGCCGGCGATGGCATCCGGGCCGTGTGTGGCCTTGATCTTGGAAAGGCGTTCGGCGATCTCATCCAGCGCCTCGTCCCAAGTTGCTTCTGCAAAAGTTCCATTGCGGCGAATGAGCGGCTTGGTCAGGCGATCCTCTCTGTTGATATAGGTGTGGCCGAAACGACCCTTAACGCACGTGGAGCCGAAATTTGGCACAGCATCCGCGCCTCTCACTTTGGCGATCTCGTTGTCGGATACCCATATCTCGAGCTGACATCCAACACCGCAGTACGAGCACGTTGTCTGAACCTTCTCTACGTCCCAGCTACGCGGTGGCCGTACCGAAAGCTTCTCAAGGATGGCACCGGTTGGGCACAGCTGTACGCACTCGCCGCAGCCGTCGCACTCCGAGGAGCCCCACTCTCCTAGACCAGCCACGACAACTGTTTCAAGGCCACGATTGGCGTAGCTTAGAACGGCTTTGCCCTGGATTTCATCGCACCCCTTGATGCATCGCTCACACACGATGCATTTAGACGCATCGTAGGTCAGCACCGGGGAACTCTCATCCTTTTTTGGGAGGGCTCTGTCGGTCATCGCGAAGATGCGCGTGCGGCTGTCCAGCCCGTATTGATACGCGAGGTCCTGGAGTTCGCAGGCGCCGGCCGATTCGCAGACTAGGCAGTCGCAGTTGTGCTCTGCGAGAAGAAGGTCGATTAGAAAACGACGTGCGGTTTCAAGTTCCTCATCGAACGTCACTACCGAAAGGCCTTTCTCCACGGTGAGAGTACATGCGGGGACCATCCCCACTCGTCCGGATACCTTGACAACGCACAACCGGCACGCCCCACTCACGGAAAGCCGCGGGTGATAGCAGAGTCCTGGAATATCGATCCCGTGATCTCTTGCAACTTGAAGAAGATTTTCTCCTTCTTGTGATACGACCCGTTTACCATCGATGATGATTTCTACCCGATCCTTCATTCCCTATTGCCTCTCTCCTTCTGGGATGTCGAATTGAAAAAGCCGCCTTGAAAAACCTTGACGGCGCTTTTCAACAGGGGATAACATGACTGTCCGAGTGGGCAAAGCGAGGTCTCTTGCATCCATCTTGCGGTTTCCAACATAACGTCTATCTCTCTGTCAGGTCGCTTCTTTCTTGCCACTGTCTCCATAAGCTCCTCCAACCGGGTGGTGCCCACTCGGCACGGGACGCATTGCCCACAGGATTCATGGGCGAAGAAACGGAGGATGTCACGTATCAGGGAAGAAACGTTGCAGTCTGTATCCAACACAAACACAGCCCCGGAGCCGAGAACAGCTCCTTGGGCCGCCAGGCTGTCGTATTCCAGAGGGACATTGAGCATATCCTCGCCGAAAAACACCCCGGCAGCACCACCGACGAGGGCAGCGAGAAATCGCCTTCCTTCCGGCATTCCGCCCCCATGTTCGTCGATGAGCGTCCTCAAGGTGACCCCCATCTCCGCTTCCACCACCCCTGCCCGGGCCACTGCGCCAGAGAGGGGATAGAGCTTCGTTCCGGGAGAGGCATCCGTTCCCAGCCGTCGGTACGCCTTCACCCCGTCGCGCACGATTTCGGGAACGTTGGCCAACGTCTCAACGTTGTTTATGACCGTTGGTTTGCCCCAGCAGCCCACTGCCGCCGGATAGGGAGGACGCAGACGCGGGAAACCGCGTTTTCCTTCCAGCGATTCGATGAGCGAGGTCTCCTCGCCGCACACGTAAGCCCCGGCTCCCCGGACCACTTCGATGTCAAACGAGAAGGATGACCCAAAGATCTTCTTCCCGAGATAGCCGGCGTGGCGAGCCTGTTCCAGTGCCTTCTCGATCGTATCAATCCCTGCTGCGTACTCGCCCCGAATGTAAAGGAAGCCCTTTACCGCTTGTATTGCATACCCTGCGATCAGCATCCCTTCGATCACTCGATGCGGAGTCCACTCAAGAAGCAGACGATCCTTGAACGTTCCTGGTTCCCCTTCATCGGCATTGCACACGAGGTATTTCTGCTCACCGGAAGTGGCCCGGGAGAACTCCCACTTTCGACCGGTGGGGAAGCCCGCCCCGCCCCGGCCACGCAGTCCGGAGTCCTTGACGCAAGAGGTGACCTCCTCCGGCGTCATCGTCGTGAGTGCACGCTTCAGCCCCTGGTAGGCACTGCGGGCCACAGCGTCTTCCAGGACATCCACCTCGCCCACGCCCCTTAGCAAGTAGCGTGGCTTTCCCAGGACCGCTGAAAGAGTCCGCTTTGGACCGATCCAATTGAGTTTTCGAGCTTCGTCGAGGATCCTCGGTAGGTCCTCCGGTGCAACTTGGGTGTACAAGGCGTCGTCGAGCAGGAGGGCCGGGGCCTTGTCACACGCTCCCAAACAACTAGAAAATTCCAGCGTAAACATTCCATCCGCGGTCGTTTCTCCGGCGGAGATACCGAGCAAAGATTGAAGCGACACAACAAGATCCATGCCGCCTGCGAGGCGACACGGAGGCGATTCGCATACGCGAACGATGTGTCGGCCGCGAGGACGCTTGCTGAGCATGGAATAGAAGGTCGCAACACCACGAGCGAACGCCGTACTTACTTCAAGCTCATCCGCAATTTCTTTCAGAACTTCCTTTGAGACGTAGCGCTCCTTTGATCGGGCTTGGACCTCGTTTAACCGTTGCAGGAGAGTCGAACTGCTGGAACCTTGCCCCTTTTCTTCTCTCGAGATCTCTTGTCTCATGCCGCTTTTTCTCCCTGCCTTGTTTGTCTTGTCCTTAGGTGGCCGAGGGATCCCGTATCAAGACCCAAACTTGGGATTCCAATTGTTGTATCCAAACAGTATTGGTAGAACCATTCCGCTGAATCGGCTCAGTCCGCCCCGGCCCGCCTCGAGTTCGTCAAAGGTGGAAGTGGCGTCGCGACGAACGCTCGGTCCGACAAACAAGACGGGAACAGGTTCCGGCGTGTGATCGCCGTAGTCGATCGGCGTCGTGTGATCACCGGTGAAGGCAAGATGCGTCTTCTCCCAGTCAAGCTTGCTCTCGAGGGGCCCGATCAATTCTGTGTCGGCCCGCTCGATGAACGCGGTCTTCGCTGTTGCATCCTGGTCGTGGCCAGCGTTGTCAGCCCCCTTGATGTGGATAAACACGTAGTCAAGAGTTTTTAACGCTTCAATAGCCGTATGTGCCTTCGAGGCAAGATCGGTATCCAAGCCGCCGGTGGCACCGGGTGCATCGACCCGTTCCATGCCGCAGGCGAGACCGACCCCTCGGTAGAGCGCGCCGCCTGCAATGACCGCTCCGCACACGCCGTAGATTGTCCCTATTGAGTTGAGGCGGGGGAGATCGGCCGCCCCCCGAATGAGCAAATAATTTGCCGGTTCTTTGGCATCGCGTTTTCTCTGCTGATTTACAGGATGGTTGTCTAGAATCTCATAGCTCTTATTGACTAAGTTGTTCAACGCTGCGGCGGTACGCCGGGCGGCCTCATCGTTGCAACCCATCTCCGGTCGGAACGCGTGCACGGCCGCATCGAGAGCGTGGGGATCGTTCTCAGTCACGTGTCGCGAGAGCGCCTTTCCTCTGAGCAGAAGGGCCCCGCGGTGCTGTGTGCTCGGACGAAATTCAAACTTGATTCCCAATTCCTTGTCCAAGCAGATACCGTTTACGGCCTCCGCCAACTGAGCCTGTCCCGAAGCGATTCTGCCGGCACGACGATCCTTGACGATGAATCCTTCGCCGCTGGGATCCACGGTGGCGAAATTGGCGCGAAAGCAGACATCTCCGGGCTGTACGTTCATCCCGATACCGAGACACTCGTACACTCCGCGGCCGGTGTACACCTTGTAAGGATCGTAGCCCAGCAGGGACAAGTGCCCCGTGTCGCTCCCCGGCCGGATCCCCGGGCCGATGGGATCCACCAAGCCAAGCGCCCCACGGTCCGCTAGCTCGTCGAGATGCGGAGTGCGGGCTGTCTCCAAGCAGGTCTTTCCGTTGTTGTCGGTCGGACGGCCGCCGAGGCCGTCGGCAATGATTAGGATTGCTTTCACAATTCCACCTGTTGTGCTAGCTAACGTAGCCGGACGACGTGAGAAAGTCAAGACGAAAAACCCCTACTGATAGCGCGCATTGCCGGCGAGGGTTGCTTCACCGCCCGCAAAAGCGGATGATCGAGGGAGTTTCCCACTTTTGGGTCGGTAGCATGATTGAGGAAAACAGACTGAAACAGGCACTCCTTGAAGCGCTAGTGCAAGCAGTAACACGCCTTCCCGTTGACGTTGTTGACGCATTGAAACGGGCTCAGTCAGTGGAGGGTTCCGAACCTGCAAAGGCCCAACTTGAAGCGATTCTCTCCAACATCGAAATCGCCCGCGTGGAGTCGATCCCGATGTGTCAGGATACCGGTATCCCGAGCTTCTTTGTGGAAGCGGGAGTGGACAGCCCGCACCTTGCGATGCTTCGGTCGGCCATCACGGACGCCGTCGCCGCGGCGACCGCGGCGATTCCTTTGCGTCCGAATACGGTTCAACCGTTCACCGGCGAGAACCCCGGAAACAACCTGGGCCGGTTCATGCCACCGATCGATTGGGAGCTGGTCGACGATGACACGGTCACGATTGCCGTCCTTCCCAAGGGTGGCGGCAGCGAGAACATGAGCACCCTCAAGATGCTTTCTCCCGGTGTGGGAATCGGCGGGATCAAGAAAGCGGTGGTCGACCACGTCATCGCGTGTGGGGGCAAGCCGTGTCCTCCAACGATCATCGGGGTAGGCATCGGCGGCGGGGCGGACGTTGCGATGAAGTTGGGCAAGCGGGCCGTTCTTCGAGGTATCGGAAGCCGACACCCGGAACAGGTCGTTGCCGAGCTCGAGGAGGAACTTCTGGAGCTAATCAACATGAGCGGCGTCGGTCCGATGGGCCTCGGAGGAGTGACAACGGCGCTCGCGGTGCACGTGGAGTATGCCTTTCGCCATCCTGCATCCCTACCCCTGGGGATTGTGATTCAGTGTTGGGCCGCCCGAAGAGCCAAGGTGCACCTTGCCGCAGACGGCACGATCGAGGTGAGCTGACTTGGAACGAAAGATAACTCTCCCCATTTCTTCAGAGGACGCGAGAGACGTGCGTGTTGGCGACATCCTCTACCTGACTGGCGATGTATTCACCGCCAGAGATGAGGCTCACCGTCTCATGCTGGCACGGTACGGCAAACGCGAGGCGATGCCGTTTGACCCCGCTTCGATGGCTTTGTTTCACTGCGGACCGGTGGTGAGAAAGACGGACGGCGATTGGAAGGTTATCGCGGCCGGACCGACAACGAGCATCCGCATGGAGCCGCACGAGGATCGCTTTCTCGCCGCCTTCGGGACCAAGATGATCATCGGCAAGGGTGGGATGGGATCGAAGACTCAAGCCGCCCTGAAGAAGCACGGGGCCGTGTATGTCCACTACACCGGCGGAGCCGGCGCCCTCGCCGCAAAGGCGATCGAGTGGGTGACCGATGTCTTCTGGTTGGAGAAGCTGGGAATGGCTGAGGCGGTCTGGGTCTTCCAGGTGCGGCGATTCGGGCCGCTCTACGTGACCATGGACAGTGCCGGCGGTAATATCTACACGCAGCTTGAGAAATCGGTGGCTGAGAATCGTGCCGCGATCCACGCACGAATCGATCGATAGGCAACCCTTATTGCGAGAACGATATAGGAAAATACTAGAGGAGGATGGGTGTATGGTAGACGACAAGGCTCTCTCTGCGGAGGAGCGCATCGCAAAAGCGAAGATCCCCGGCAAGAAGGCACCGGCGCTACACGCCTTCTACCGGGGCAAGATTGAGACCACGCTGAAGTGTGCTGTGACCAGCGTCGATGATTTTGGGATTTGGTACACCCCGGGTGTTGCCGCTCCCTGCAGCGAGATCCACGCCGATCCAGGCAAAGTCTTCGAGTACACGAACAAGGCGAACACGATTGCAGTGGTCTCCGACGGCTCACGCGTCCTCGGCCTCGGAAACATCGGCCCCTGTGCGGGGCTCCCGGTCATGGAGGGGAAAGCCCTCCTGTTCAAGTACCTCGGCGGTGTGGGTGCATTCCCGATCATGCTCGACACCCAGGACACCGAAGAGATCATTCAGGCGGTCAAGTGGATCGCCCCCGGCTTCGGCGGGATCAACCTCGAGGACTTCGCCAATCCGAAGTGTTTCACCATCCTCGACCGACTCCGGGACGAGCTGGACATTCCGGTGTGGCACGACGACCAACAGGGGACCGCGGCGATCACGCTGGCCGCGGTGATCAACGCTCTGAAACTCGCGGGCAAAGACATGAACAGGGTCACCTACTGCGTAATCGGCTCCGGTGCGGCCAACATTGCCTTCGTACGCGTCCTCCTGCGCGCAGGTGTGCCTGCCGGGAACGTGATCCTCGTTGATAGCCGCGGCATCCTCCACAAGGGGCGTGAGGATCTGGAGGCGAACAAGGGCAACAATCCGTACAAGTGGAAGTACTCCTGTGAGACGAACGCGGAGGGGCGCACCGGTGACATGGCAGTGGCGATCGAAGGGACCGACGTGCTCGTCGCTGCGTCGAAGCCGGGACCGGACACAATCAAGAAGGAGTGGCTCGCTGCGATGAACAAAGACGCGATCGCGTTCATCATGGCCAATCCGATTCCCGAGATCTGGCCGTGGGAAGCCAAGGAGGTCGGGGTGCGCATTGTAGGAACCGGCCGCTCGGATTTTCCCAACCAAGTGAACAACTCGATCGGCTTTCCCGGGATCTTCCGCGGAACCCTGGACGTCTTTGCCAGGACGATCACGGATGAAATGGCGATCGCTGCCGCCTACGCCATCGCTAAGACCGCGGAGGACAGCGGGCTGCACGAGGAGTACATCGTCCCCACGATGCTGGAGACCGACGTGTTCATCAACGAAGCCGTCGCCGTGGGAATGAAGGCGATCGAGCAGGGGATTGCCCGACGCATCCTGACACAGGATCAACTCAGGCAGGAGGCCGAGACGACGATCCGCCGCGCGCAGGAGGAGACAGGGATTCTGCTGCGCGAGGGTCACATCGCACCGCTGCCGGAGATCAAGATCGACTGACGCAGTGCGGGGGAGGTATGGGCGAGCGCGGCTTCCCATCCTGCTTGGAGAATGCTTTCGGCTGGCCGAAAAGTTGCTGTGTAACCGTATTGTGTAAAGATCAGGCTGCGTTGTTGAAATTGCGTAGTGCCGTAATGAAATAGAAAAACCTGGCATGCGCCAGGCAACGATAAATATACGATATCGGCGAGGGTGTGTCAAGGGTGCGCCAAGTAGTGTCTCGTTAGGGCTTCCACATCCATTGTCTCAGCACGTGGCGTTGTCGATCAAGACGCAGGGACTGGATCGGGCCAGACGCCAATCAGCAGCAAACAGTTTATCCGCAGCGTAACGAGTTCGAATTCCCCAGGGTCACGTGATGCGTATTACATTCACCCGCTTCCATTGATCCGGATACCAGCTTTGCGTCTGGATCGGTTTCTGGGGATCAGGTCAGCCCTTTCCGGTTACAGGTGCAAAAAGGGGTGCCAAAGTTCAGGGCGTCCACCTCAATTCCCTGGTCCAAGATCAGTCGCACCGCTAGGGAGGAGTCGAGACCGCCAGAAAGCAGAGCAATTACCTTGTGGCTCATATCCCTTCTCCCCATATGAGGTATGGGGCAGTGTCGTTCCAACTCCAGGCATCGTCCGCCAGCACCACCTCCACCGGCCTGTCGCCTGCAATACCTTTGACCCTGCGCCGGACTTGTTCGACGAGGTGCGCTGCCAACGGACAGTCGGGACGAGTCAGTACCATGCGCACTTCTACACCCTGTCCGTTGAGGGCAATCTTCTTGATCAGGCCCAAATCCATCACGCTGACACCGACCTCAGGGTCAAGCACTTCCTTCAACGCCTCACGGATATCAGCTTCAGTGACAGATGATGGAATACGCTCATGCACGGGCAGCTCTGGGGGTGCGATGCGAGAAAGCATGTATTCCAACTTGTGTACTCGCTCTTCAAGTTGGCTTTCCCGATCCAACGCTTTGCTCAGAGTGAGCAACACGGGGTCGGGCAGCTGGCCGTGTTCCAGGTCCGCACCGGGCTTCTCTGACAGCTTTCGTCCTCCGAGGTGCCCGGGTACACCCACGACCGCCGCGTCAGGAGGCACCGGCTTTACTACCACGGAACCCGCACCAATCCTAGCTTTCTCTCCTACAGTGACCGGACCTAGAACCGTTGCCCCAGCGCCGATGACGACGTTGTTGCCGATCGTTGGATGGCGCTTTCTCTTCGCAAGGCTTGTCCCTCCGAGGACCACGCCTTGGTATAATAGGACGTCGTCACCGATTTCCGCCGATTCTCCGATCACTACTCCCATGCCGTGGTCGATGAAAACGCGACGGCCGATCTTTGCCCCAGGGTGGATCTCTACTCCGGTCAACCAGCGGCTGATATGCGAAACGAGTCGGCCCAGGAAGAAAAGCTCGCGCTGCCACAGGCAATGAGCCGCCCGGTGCAGCCAGATGGCATGAAGTCCTGGATAACAGAACAACACTTCCCAGACTGTTTTGGCGGCCGGGTCTTTAGCAAAGACCGTCTCTATGTCTTCCTTGATCCGTGCAAACATTGTTCCATGTCCTTTGGCTCTTTTCTACAAAAGCTTGTGGCGTACGATGTCATCCATGACCTTGAGGAATCGATCTACCTCATCCAAAGAGTTATAGATGTAAAAGCTGGCTCGCACTGTCCCCTCTACCCCCAGGCGGTTGGTCAGCGGATAGGCGCAATGTTCGCCGGATCGCACGGCGATCCCTTCGTTGTTGAGAAGCTGAGCCACTAGGTGAGCGTCGCTTCCTTCTACGTTGAACGTGACAATCGCGCCTCGCTTATTGAGGTCGCGCGAGCCGTATAGTCGTACTCCTTTGATAGCTTCCAAGCCTTCAAGAGCAACCGCAGTCAGGGCCTGCTCGTGAGCACGCACTTGTTCCATTCCTATCCGTTCCAGGTAATCGACTGCCCCCTCCAATCGGCAATCGTTACGCGGATCGATCGCACCCCCCAAGGCAATCCCACCGCAAACGTTGGGGGTACCCGCCTCGAATTTCCACGGCAGCTCATTCCAAGTAGCGGCCTCAACGCTGACGTCGGCGATCATGTCACCACCGAAGAGGAAGGGCGGCATCTCTTCCAGCAGTTCCTCTTTTCCGTATAGGACACCGATCCCCATGGGAGCCAGCATCTTGTGACCGGAGAAGACCAGAAAGTCGCATTCAAGCTCTTTCACATCCACTGGCATATGGGGCACGGACTGAGCACCGTCCACCAAAAACAACGCTCCAACTTGATGAGCCAATCGGCCAATCTCCCGTACAGGATTGATCGTCCCAAGAACGTTGGATACGTGGGGACAACAGACCAACCGGGTTCGTTTGGTGATGGATTCACTCAACTGTTCCAGATCCAGGGCCCCATCAGAGGTGATGTCCACGACTTTTAGGATTACACCGATTCGTTCCCGCACCTGCTGCCAAGGGACGAGATTCGAGTGGTGCTCCATCACGGTGAGCACTACTTCGTCACCACGGCGCAAGCGCAACCTGTCACTTTGCGCAAGGGATTGAGAGTACGCCACCAGGTTGATGGCCTCCGTGGTGTTACGGACGAAGATGACCTCCCTGCTTCCAGCAGCACCGATGAAATGGGCAACACCTTTGTGGGCCTGCTCGTACAGATCCGTGGCCACTTGGCCAAGCACGTGGGGCGAGCGATGGATATTGGCGTTGTAGGTGGAGTAGAACTCCTGGATCGTTTGCAGGAGCTGCCGCGGTATCTGAGTTGTTGCCGCATTCTCGAAGTAGATCAACGGCTTGCCCCCCATCTCCCGTTGCAGAATTGGAAAATCGGCACGTACACTGTCAACGTCCAGAAGAAGTGTTTGTCTCACTTTTTAGGATCTCCTCTGCATCGATGGCGCTTTCATAGACCGATGTACTTCTCAAAGAGAGTGCGCGCCACGGCTTCGTCGGGGGTTCCCTTAACGATGGTGCGACCATCGGGAAAGACGGTCAGTTCGTAGGAGTTCACCCGAAAACGCAACATGTAATCGTTGAAAGACACCTTTCCCACGGAGTTGAGCCGTTTAGCCAACTCAGAAAGCGAGATCCTCTCCTTTCCACGCATATTGATCTGCACCGCGTCTCGTCCACAAAGACGGGTTAGCAGAGAGCCTTGTTTGGCCTCCAGGAATTCGAACCTCCCTTGGCCACAGGTTGGACAAACGGCAGCTCCCTGAGATATTTCAAGCTGCTTTGCGGTTCCCTCCCACACATCAGCGTAGATGAGCTTTCCATGAAGTTCGTCTTTCTTGCCCGTGAGGATCTTGAGCCCTTCCGTCAGTTTCAGCGAGGCGATGACGTCGTTGAAGCCGTCGCATCGGGCGGGAGGCCTCT
>CAZDDA010000030.1:0-13242 GCA_964504085.1 uncultured Thermotogae bacterium
ATCGTTACGGTCGGTGGATCGGTATTGCAGGGAGGGATTGAGTTTGGCATTCCGGGGGTCATCAGTGTCACATCGGCAACCGGCGACATTTTTACCGTGCAGCGGACGAACCTGAAAGCGATCCGCTTCCCCGCCGAAGAAGGCGAAGAAGTCACGGTGGAGACCTTCGACGGGAATATCCTCGTCGGCACAATCGGCGGTATTCCCGAGGTGATCGGGCTGCGGACTTCCGGAGGCGACGTTCAGTCGGTCAAGTTGACAAGTATTCAGGAGATCCGGTTCGAGCTGCCGGCAGCGCCGCCCCCTACTGCTCCCGCTGCTGCGCCATCTCAACCTACAACCGTTGCTCCCGCCCCGGCAGGCGCTTTGGAGACTCTCGCTGAAGGAGTGAGAGAGGCATACGGGCAAGGACGTTGGGCGTTCACCTTCGGGCTGGACACAGGATTTCAACTGGGTGTATCTACGCGGAATGGATTCGGTTACCCCACGGCCTCTCTCGGCGCAAATCTCCTCGGCGTGGGCGTCGTATGGCGAATGTACTTCGCCCCTCCTCCCTGGTGGATTGAGGAAACGGCGCTGGAGATTGCCGCGGAGAATCCGACTCTCGCCCTCGAAGATCTGATCGCCACCACTGCCGACGCCACGCGACCTGGATCCAGTTTCTACCTGGAACTTGGAACGAGGTGGCTCATCCTCCCGGAGATCGGAATCGGGTGGTTGTTCCGGCTCGGCGATCTCATCTACTTCGATGCAGGAGCATCGATCGATATCGCGCTTGGTCCGTGGGTCTCTCTTGGCTTTCTGTTTATATTCTAGGCTGACGTAAAGAAAGGAGGTACATCGACATGAAGAAAACGCTGGTGGTGCTGGTAGTCGTAGGAGGTTTGCTGGCGGGCATGGCAGCAGGTGCAAGCGCTCAGCCAACTGAGACATGGATCCCGGGACTCGCCTCGTTGCTCATCCCCGGACTGGGGCAACTCTTGAACGATGAGGTGAACAAAGCAATCCTTCACTTTGGAGTCGACGTTGCCATAAACGTCGCTGGCTATTATGCTGCAGTGTTCCTCCCCTTAGGCTACTATGGTTACCCCGTTTGGGGTCTGGCTCACCTGGGCTGGGCACTGTTTAGCGCCTACGACGCTTATGATGTGGCCAAGGCACGGGGCTTTTCTCTGGGGCTAACCGATGACGGCCTCACGCTGTCCTACCGGTTCTAGAGGAGGCAAACCAGAAAAAGGATACCACTCAATACCAGGACTTCCACAAGTCTCAACATGCCTCGGCCAAGTCTGGCCGGGGATTTCTCTGTCGGTAACAGCTCGTTCGTTGCCGACAGGATGTCGCCTGTTTCGCCGTCAAGCTCAAGCCGGAGCCTTCCCAGGAATTGCCCGAATTCACCGGCCTGGACAATCAGGGTCTTGCCTGCCTGTACTGGTTCCACAGTCATCTCGTGGGAATGGCCGGTGAGAAAAACGTCGACTTCGGGGACGGTCTGAACGATCCGAGCCGCTTCTTCCACAGGCAGATGCCCAACGGCGACAATAAGGTCGGCCCGCTCAGAGACCGCGTCTAGAACGTTCTGTAATGCGGTGGTGGGAGGCACGTAGCGCAGCCAAGGGAAATCCGGATAAGGCAGATAATCAGAGGTGATCATCCCAACGACCAAGACATCCAGCTCGCCGATCGAAACGGTCGTATAGCGCGTAAACGGCGGTGTGATCCCGGCACACGGGAGGAGGTTCGCACAAAGCACGGGAAAGGTTGCCCGTTCGCAGAGCGCTGCAAGCTGATCCGCCCCCCAATAAAGGTCGTGATTGCCGAGGGCCATCGCGTCGTAGCGGACCTGATTCATCCAGTCCACCATTTCTTCAGCCCCCCACACCGCGACAAGGGGGGTGCGAAAGTCTTGCCACGTATCCCCGGCGTCAAGCAAAAGGACAGGACCGTCTTTGCTGCGCTCTTGCTCGACCAACCTTGTCACACTCTCCAAACGGCCTAGCCGAACGTGGAGATCATTTGTGTAGAGGATGGTCAGTGAGGACGCCAATACCGCTCCCACAAAAGTCAGGAGCACACACATGCTCACAACCAGGAAACGGATCAAAAGAACCCTCCTACTGCTACGGATAATCGCCCTTCGCGGAATAGAAGAGAGACTCCCCACGTCCCCGTGAATGGATGAAGACGAGCTCCGCCGAGAAAGAGAAACGTCCCTCCGATTCGTTCAACACCGATGACAAGAGTGAAGTGTTGCGTCGGGGAAGCGCTCAGGATGCCCCAGGGCCTACCCTCTCGGCTGATCGTTCGCCCCCAATCGATCCGTACAGGGCCAAGGAGAAGACCGCCCGACAATTGGATCCCATCGCTTCCGCCGTCGACAGCTATGCTCAACGGGCCGAAATCCTGCAATAGGAGGACGTGAATACCCAAGGAGAAAGGGTTTTGCAGGGTGGTCGTTGCTAGGACGTCAATGCCTCGCCCGATCGATCGCGCGATTGTGAATCCCGACTTTTCGTCTGTGAGCATAACTTGGAAGTACGTGTGGCCGGCAGTCCCCAAGGGGACTGCAATCGGAAGGTCGAGAAAGGTGTGTCGCGGATACCCCATAGCAGCAGTAGAAATGCCAACAACCAAGATAGAAACCACCCACGCCTTCATACTTTAGAGCATAGCGCCACGCAGCCAAAGCTGCCAAGCGTTGATTTCCCCAGAGCATAGCGCCACAATCTGTTTATGCTGTTTGAGAAGGTGAAAACGACGATTGCTCACTACGGAATGCTGAGCCGCGGCGACACAATCCTCGTTGCCGTATCCGGTGGTGTGGATTCGGTGGTGCTCCTCGATCTCCTGTGTCGGCTCGTCGGGGAATTCTCCCTGAAGCTTGCCATCGCACACCTCGATCACGGGCTGCGCGGAGAGGATTCCAGGCAGGACGCCCAATTTGTCGTTTCACTGGCAGAGGGAAAAGACCTCCCGGTCATCCGCGAACGGATTAACGTCTGCCAGGTACGCCAAGAGAAGAAACGGGGATTGGAAGAGACAGGTCGTTTGGTGCGACGCCGGTTCCTCGAGGAAACGGCAAGAAAGCTCTCCGCCACCCGGATCGCCGTTGGCCACACCCTCAACGACCGCGTGGAGACGCTGTTGTTCAACCTGATTCGGGGGGCCGGACTCACTGGCCTTGCTGGAATCCGCCCGGTGAGCCCTCCCTACATCCGACCGTTGATTGAGACCACGCGCGAGGAGGTCCTCACCTTTGCCCGAACTGAAGGGCTGGCGTGGCGCGAGGATCGGACCAATCAGGATACAATCTACACCCGAAATCGGATCCGCCATCGGATCATTCCGCTTTTGCAGCAGCTGAACCCGCGGCTTTTGGAGACACTTCAGCGGACAGCCGATCTCCTGTTGGAAGAGGACCAGGCCCTCGATGTACTGCTCGATCGGCCTTGGCAGGACGTCATTTTCCGTGAGGAGACAGGGAGTGTGATGTTTCGCCGAGACCGGCTTGCCCGCTTGCCAAGAGAGCTGCAGGGGCTCTTGATGCGACGAGGGATTGCTCGGGCTCGTGGAAACTTGCAGGGGATTGAGAAGATCCATATTGACGGCATCCGCCATCTTGTTGCCTCACCCAATGCCCACGGAGAGACCCACCTGCCGGCACTTGCTGCCCGGATTCAAGGGAATGAACTGCTTCTGACAACGCACGACACGACAACAATCGCTCCCTACGATGTCCCGCTTGAGTTGGGACGAACAGAGCTTCCCCACCTTGGGATCGCACTCGAGCTGTCGATTCACCCAGGCAACGGCTCCCGGGACCTGCCCAGGGAAGGAAGGAAAGCGGAGCTTGCGGACGCCGATCGGATTCATTTCCCCCTTCATGTGCGAAGCCGCCGTGAAGGCGATCGATTTCGCCCCCTCGGGATGGGGCAGGAAAAGCGGCTGAACGATTTCCTGATAGACGATCGCGTCCCGTTCTACGACCGCTCCACGCTACCGCTCCTGTGTGATCAGAGCCGGATTGTGTGGGTCGTCGGCGTCAGACTCTCGGATGCGGTTCGCATTACGAAACAGACGGAAAGAGTCCTTATCATGCAGTCGGAGACACTCGAGTGACGGCGCTGACCACACTTCTGATCTTCCTCGGCACGTTCCTCGTGCTGGTCTTGACACACGAAGGCGGTCATTTCTTCGCCGCGAAGCTGGCGGGCGTGACGGTCAAAGAATTTGCGATCGGCTTCGGGCCGAGATTGGTCAGTCGTCAAGGACGGGAAACGCGCTACTCGCTGCGGGTGATTCCAGTCGGTGGCTACGTGCGTCTCGCCGGAGAGGACCGGGAGGAGACCTCAACGGATATTCCGTTCGATCGGATCCTGTATAACAAACCTCCCGCTGTTCGCATCCTGATCAGCTTGGCCGGGCCGGCGGCGAACCTACTCACGACGCTCCTGGTTTTGACTATCGCCATGTGGGCGTTCGGGGTTCCGTTCGTGCAGGTCGGCGACACGATGGCGGGAATGCCTGCGGAGGGCGTGCTTCTCCCCGGCGACCGCTTGTTGGCAGCCGATGGAGAGAGCGTCTATTCTGCCGAGGATCTGGATCGCGTGGTTCAACGATCACAGGGTGGCTCCATCACTCTGCTGATCGAGCGAGACGCTCGGCGGCAGCAGATCGAACTCAGTCCACAATTCGAGCCGACGGAGAATCGGTATCTGATCGGCATCTATCCGAGTGGAGTGACCTTCACGACCACGCTTGCGGCCGTCGAGCCCGATTCGGCCTTCGCAGCCGGTGGCCTCCGGACAGGGGATGTCATCGAAGCGGTTGCGGGAACCCCGGTGCGGGCGGGAATCGGTCTCGTGGTTTGCATCAACGACCTGCTGCCGACCGACACCATCACACTCGATATCCTGCGAGACGATGAGCGGATGCAGTTGTCTCTTCCCACGGCCGGCCTCGATCTCGACCGGACTTTGGCCGGGGTGACGTTCGACGATACAGGTCTCCACTACCATCGGGCAGGGTTTGCCCGCGGAATCACCCTCGGCGCGGGGCAGTTCGCAGACTATGTGCGGTTGATCGCCCAGTGGATCCGTGGCATGATCGCCGGCCAAATTGCTCCGAGTGAAACGATCGCCGGGCCGATAGGGATTGCTCGCATGCTGGGAGACTGGGCAAGGCAGGGGGTGAACGTTTTCCTGCAGCTTTTCTCATATCTCAGCCTGAGTCTGGGCTTCATCAACCTCATCCCTTTTCCGGCACTCGATGGGAGCCGCGCTGCCTTTGCCCTGTACGAGCTTGTGCGAAGAAAACCGATTCCTCCACAGAGGGAGGGAATGATACACGCCATCGGCTTTCTTGTCCTCATCGGTGTGATGATTCTCGTTACCTATCAGGACATCCTCAAGCTGTTTCGATGAGACAGACGCACATCGCGCCGATTCCCTCGCTGCGTCCGAGCGCACCCATGCCTTCGCTCGTTGTTGCCTTGAGCCCGATGTGGTCCGCCGATACGTGTAGAATGGAAGCAAGTTGTGCCCTCATCGCGGGAAAATGCGCAGTAAGCTTCGGCTCCTCGGCTATGATCACCGCATCGACGTTGTGAGGCTGAAAACCGACTTGGGCAAGGAGGTTGACGATTCGCTCGAGCAGTGTGAGACTGCAGATTCCACGATAGGCGTCATCGTCATCCGGAAAGTGAGTCCCAATGTCTCCGAGCGCCGCCGCGCCGAGAAGAGCGTCGCAGAGAGCGTGCGTGAGCACATCGGCGTCTGAATGACCGGCAAGGCCTTTGTCGTACGGGACCCTCACCCCGCCAAGGATGAGCTCGCGACCTTCCTGCAGCCGGTGAAAGTCAATCCCTATGCCAACGCGTGTCGCGCTCATCCGTCCTCCTTGCTTGCCTGGTTTTCTAGCATGCGAACGATTCCCTTGGCCATCGCAACGGGAAATCCTCGGCGAGTGAGATGGCCTATCGTCCGGCGCGTCCGCTGCAGCTGGGTTAGCCCGGAAGTACGTTCATAGCGGGCTTGTGCCAATTGCAGGGCGAGCTGCTTCTCTTTTGCTGCGGGATACAGAGCATCGAGCACCTGCCCTATCGTTTCCGCGGCGATACCTTTTTCCGCCAGTTCCCGCTGCACTGCACGACGAGAGAGGGGGTGGTAAAGAAGCCGGTCCTCCACCCACAGTCGGGCAAACAGACTGTCATCGAGCAGCCCCGCCGCATCGGCTTTTTGCAGCGTCTTCTCGACGGCGTCGTCGCTGAACCCCAGAGCTCGCAGTCTTTCTCTTGCCTCGGCGAGGCTGCGCGGTCGATAACGGAGGAGTCGGATCAGGCTCTGCCAGGGATCAGCCGGCGTTTGCAGCCTCCTCTACCGGTGTTGGAGCAGGAGTCAATCCGGCTTTCTCACGAATGGCCTGTTCGATCTCACCCGCTAGACGCGAATCCTCTTCCAGGGTGCGAGCACTGTTACCCAGCCCCTGCCCGAGGCGCGTATCCCCGAACGAATACCACGAACCACTGCGTGAAATCACCCCGAGCTCCTCGCCGGTGTTCAGCAGGTCACGCGAGCGGACGATTCCTTTTCCATAGATCACATCAAAACTCACTTCTTTAAACGGCGGAGCGACTTTGTTCTTCACTACGCGTGCGGTAACCCGCGTCCCTACTTGGTCGGAGCCCTCCTCAATCTTCCCGGAATTCCATAAATTCAACCGCACGGAGGCGTAGAACTTCAGCGCCCGACCGCCCGACGTCGTGGTCGAAGGACCGAAACGCGTTCCGCTGATTACCGAGCGAAGTTGGTTTGTAAAAACGACGATCGTTTTTGATTGCGAGATCGCGCCGGACAGCTTGCGCATCGCCTGGCTCATCAACCGCGCCTGCAGACCCACTTGAGAGTCCCCCATCTGTCCTTCGATCTCCGCCATGGGGACAAGGGCAGCAACGGAATCAATCACGATGATGTCAATCGCCCCGCTCCGTGTTAGTTGCTCGGTGATCTCGAGTGCCTGTTCCCCCGAGTTCGGCTGGGAGAGCAGGATGTGATCAAGATCGACGCCCAAAGCACGGGTGTAGGTTGGGTCAAGCGCATGCTCCGCGTCGACGAAAGCCGCGGTCCCATCCCGTTTCTGCACCTCAGCGATCATGTGCAGGGCAAGCGTTGTCTTTCCGCTTGACTCCGACCCGAAGATCTCGACGATCCTGCCGCGCGGAATCCCACCGACGCCGAGGGCGATATCGAGGGCGAGTGAGCCGGTGGAAACGGTCTCCACTTGCATCACGTGCGCCTCGTCCCCGAGCCACATGATCGCCCCGTCACCGTAGGCCTTCCGAATCTGTTTCAGCGTGCTTTCCAGCACTTCTTCCTTACCCATGCTTCGTGCCCCCTCCATGTGAACTTTCATTCATTTTAGTTTCAATTCGCAGCAAGGTCAACGTCCTATCCGAGCCAGACGAGCACAAAAACAAGAAAGAAACCGACGAGAATGATGAGGATTGCTTCTTCGAGATGAAAGATCTTCTTTGGCAGACACACGGGATGCTTGCGAAGGAATCGGTGGATGAGAAGCCCGGCACCGACCACGAGCAGACTCTCGACAAGCGGAAGTACACCGAAGCTCTGGCGCCACTGGCTTGCCGAAAGAAAGAGTCGAGAAAAGGGAAGGAACAGAAGAATAGGAACCCCGAGGATGAGGTAGGCCACTTTCTCCGGCCAAGGGGATGAGAACCCGTGTCCCGGACGAAAGAGAGGGATCAACTTGGCAAAAGAAATCACGGTTCCAATTGACAGGAGAAACAGGATCATCTGAATCGCGACCGAGTCCGCTCCATTGCTGAGCAGGGTCTTCCCGCAGAACCCCGCGAGTGGCGGTATACCCATGATCCCCATGGTCCCGACTAGGAGCCCGACTCGCGTCGCCAACGGAATTCTCGACCGCCTGGCAATAAGGCCCGGGATATCCTGTCTCCCGGTCGCCTGCACCGCTGCGCCCGCAGCAAGAAAGAGGAGCCCCTTGAACAACCCGTGACCAACGGCATACTCGATACTTCCCGCGATCTCTATCTCAGAGCCGATCCCGATTCCAAGCACCAGGTAACCGATCTGTGACAGGGTGTGAAAAGCGAGCATCTTCTTTAGATCGTAGGTGTAGATGGCATAGATGACCCCTAACAGGCCAGTAATCGCACTGAGAACCTCGAGTGAGAGTGCGAGGGGAAAGACCAACGCTAGCCTTAGCAGAACAACAACCCCCATTTTGATGACCAAACCAGACAGCAGGGCCGAGATTGCCGGGGAGGCAGTCGCGTGTGCTGCCGGCAGCCAGAGTGAAAACATGAAAATTCCCGCTTTCACCGCCACCCCTGTGACAAGGAGAGAAGAAGCCAACAAGACCCATTGTGGCGCATCCCCACTGCTGGAAATCACCGTCGATAGTAGATCGAGATTGAGCGTACCGGTGTGGTAGTAGACAATCGCCACACCCAGCAGATAGACTCCCATCCCCAACGAGGCAAGGATAAGGTATTTCAGGCTCGCCCAGATCTGATCGGCCCTTTTTTCGTAACCAACAAGAAGGAAACTCGTGAGGGTAAGAAGCTCCATGATGACATAGATGTTGAACAGATCGCGCGCAAACAGAAGCGCAAATACGGAACCGAAGAGGAGGTGTAACAGCATGTAAAAGTATGGACGGAGCCGTTTACGCCACAGATAGGCAACCACCGCACCGCCCAGCAGAAGAGCAAGAAGGGCGAAGACAAGACTATACCGGTCATCAGCAAGTACAATCCCCACCCCTTTTTCCCAGCCACCGAGGACAACTGAGACCGTCTGTCCGCCTGCAAGCTGCCCGAAGAGCACACCGACCAGCGTGGCGTCGAGGAGCAAAGAAAGAAGCATCACCCCACGTGTCCCACGCTCCCAAGCGAGGCTCACAACTCCGAACATGAAATGAGCGACAGGAAGAAGGGAAAGGATCATTTCTGCATTCCTCGGTGAGGCTTCACCGCGTCAGGTGTCCACAGCTGCTCAGAAGGGGCAGCCTGCGCCCCGCGGTCAAGCAGCACGAAAACCGACAGGATTTCTGAAACGCCCATCACTCGCCTCTCCACCCATGATGTCTGCTCCTCCGCTTTCAAACAAGCACACATCGGACCCTTCAGCCGTGAGGCGGTCCGTCAACGGCGATGGCCGCTGCGCACGGCGTAGCATGGCTAGGGCAGCAACGACAATCCGCATACCAGGAGGAACCCGCTGATGATGATCACCGTCGCCTCTTCCAGATGAAAAACCCAATCCGGCATCCGGATTCGTCTCCACGGCAGGAATCGATAGACGAGGCAGCCGAAGACGACAATCAACACGCTCTCCACCGCAGGAAAGGTCCGAAAAGAAAGAGACCAGCACCACTCTGGTAGCAACCATTGCATGAGAGGCGAGAACAGGACGATCGGCACAGATAGGAGAAGAAAGGAGACGCTCTGCGACCGACTCGCCGACGGCCCCCGCCCCCACCAGAATAAGGGAAGCAGCTTCAAAAAGGAGACGACAGTGCCGATCGAAATAGCAATCAGGATCGTTTCGATCAACACCGACTCTGCCCCGGACAACAAAACGGCCTTGCCGAAAAAACCGGCAAATGGAGGCAACCCCAAGTTGGCCAAGACAGCCACGAGAAGCGCAAGGCGCGCGTTGACGGGAATCCGCGATCGCCACAGGAGAATACTCCGGATGTCGTTCTGACCCGTCGACGCGATCACCGTGCCTGCAGCCAAAAAGAGCAGCGCCTTGAACAGACCATGCCCGACTGCGTACTCAACCGCACCAGTCAGTTCCACGCGGGTTCCGATTCCCAGTCCTACGGCAAGATAGCCAATCTGAGACAGTGTGTGAAACGCGAGCAATTTCCTTAAATCGTAGGTGCTGACCGCGTAGGCGATTCCCAGAAGGCCGGTCATGGTGCCCAGAACAAGCAAGGGTACGGAAACGGGAAACACAGCCGCCAATCGCATCAAGACAACAACTCCCATCTTGATTACCAGGCCGGAGAGGAGAGCCCCGACGGCCGGCATGGCGACAGCGTGTGCGGCGGGCAACCACAAGGAGAACACGAAAATCCCTGCTTTGACCGCCACACCCGTCACCAAAAGAGAGGAGGAAACGATAACCCACGGCTGCTGCGCACCAGTTCCTAAACGCACACCGAGCTCGCTCAGGTTGACTGTACCCGCGTGGTAGTAGAGAACAGCCAGCCCGAGAAGATAGATTCCCATTCCCAAGGCGGTCAGCATCAGATACTTCAGACTGACCCAGATCTGGATCGACGTCCTTTCGTACCCCACCAACAGGAAGCTGACCAAGGTCAGCAACTCAAGGGTGACATAGATATTGAACAAGTCTTGAGCGAACAGGATGGAGAACACGCATCCCAAAAGCAGGTGCAACAGCACGTAGAAGTATGACCGCAGCGTGACGCGGGATAGATAGACCGAGACCGCTCCTCCGACCAAGAGCGCCAGAAGAGCGAAGACCAATCCCACCCAGTCGGCGGACAGCTCGATTCCCAGGGATCGGCCCCAACCACCCAGGCCGACCGAGATGGTCTTGCCGTGGCGGACTCCCCACCAGAGCGCACCGATCAACGCGGCATCGACGCCCCAGGAGACCTGGGTCAAGGCACGGGCCCCGCGATGCCAAGCAAGGCACAAGGAGGAAAACACAAAGTGGGACAAAGGCAAAAGGACTAGGATCACGACGATCCCTCAGAATCAATCTCGTGTTCGATGCGGCGGGAATCCGTTGTGTGGTACCGTTCGACGAGCAGCATGACAAAGACGAGCGCCAGCGCGAGGATGGCAAAGTTGATCACGATCGCCGACAACACGAGTGCCTGGGGGAGAGGATCGACGACGTGCCAGATGTCCGGTCCCCGCAGAATCGGAACCGCTCCGCCCCGGCGAACGTTCAGGGAGACCAGGCAGAGAATCGTGCTGCTGTTCACCAGGCCCAGGGCCAGGAGTTTGATCACCAGGTCTCTTCGAAAGATCAGCCCGAGAAGCCCTATGCCGAACAACACGATCGACACGGTAACCCCGTTTATGGCCCCCATCAGATTTCCCCCCGGTGTCGGATGAAGAAGTGAATGATCACCCACGTGCCCACGAAGACCTTAAACCCGATGAGCAGATTGTAGAGAAGAATAGAGCCCCCACTGGCCACCCTGCCGGGAGTCCCGCGCGGAAGCAGGTCGTACAAGGCAGGACGACCGGCGAGAAGTGGAAGCAGGGCAAGCAGGAGGATCGCGAGAAGCGCCGTCCATTCAAGACGCTCGAGAACGCGCTCGTGGAATCGTCGGGCAACGACCCCCGCTCCCAACGCGACGGAACAAAGCAGCAAGCCGCTACCCGCAACGGCCCCACCGCTGAAGCCCCCTCCCGGCGACAAGTGGCCGAAGACGACCAAATAGACGGCGAAAATCAGAATCAGCGGGAAAAGCAGGTCCGCCGATCTGCGGACGACGTGGGACTCCGGGACGCTTTCCACCACGTCACTTGCGCGCTGGTCGGTGAGATAGAAGCGCACTCCCAGCACCGCCACCGAGAAGACCAAGATTTCGAACAAGGTGTCGTACAGACGGTAGTTTAAGTAGATCGCCGAAACGAGGTTCACGGCTCCGGTGTCGCCGACACCCCTGTTAATGTAGTCCCTCCCCGATGACTCATCGGGCCCGTGATACGCGAACAGGGCAAGAAGGATGCCACAGAACGCGACCACAAGAACGACCGCATAGACCGCCAAGGCCGACCGATGCACGCTCATGACATGTGCCTCCGGATGAATGCCTCCAACTCGCCCTTCTCCTGCATCTTTCCTAGAAAAGCCCCGAGTTTCGAGACCAAATCCGCCCGGTTCGGATTGACGAGAAACGTGTACGCAGACTCTTCCGGAAGACGCTCGACCTCGTATCCCGTCAGATCCTGCCTGGACACGGTCATGAATCGCGCCAGATCCAGGGTGACATCGAGGGGCTGTTTGTGACGGACGGCCTCGACGATGTCCGACAGGTATCCCCGCGATCCCCCAAATTCCGCAAGAGGTTTTGCTCCCTTTCTCATGACTATTCTGAATTTCGCTGTGGGCAGATGAACGGGGGTGGTGCACAACTCCTGCGCACTGTCTCCTTTGACCAGCCCACCGGCCGCGATGTCCGCCTCGCCGCGGAGCAGGGCCGGCTCAATCGCCTCGCGCGGAACAAATTGGACATACAGATCCAGGCCCAGTTCACGCGCGAAACCTTCCAGGACATCGTGCTCCAAACCAACGACCCGCTTCCCCTCCCGTCCGAGAAGTCCGGGCACCTCACACCCTACCACAACCAATCGGCCCGTCTTCCGGATCGCCAGCACGTAGATGACCGTAACCAGCGCTGACCCGATCGCCGCTTCCGCGACAGCGACATCCGGCGCGGCCGCCAGCAGGTAGACCGCCGATAGGAGAAGACTGAACACACCCATGCCGATGACGGCAATGAGTCGTCGCCGCTGACATAGGGTCAATGCAGCGACCACTGGAAGAAGCAACAGTAGGGCCGTCTGGGTCATCCTCGCTTCTCTCCTTCCTCAGTGTGTCGCTGAGTGAACGCGCTCTTGGCGATGCTGTGGGTGGCAATCGGGTTTGTCACCAAAAGCAGCATCAGAAGCAATCCGAGGCTCAGGTCGCGCCACTCAAACCCCGCAGCGGCGATCAACCCCAGCAAGACAAGACCCAGCCCTGCGTTGTCGGAAACACTGCTTGCTTGAAGCCGGGAATAGATATCGCGAAAACGCAAAATCCCCACCGTTCCAATTACCAGAAACAGAAGACCCAGGCCCATGAGAATGGTTGTGATCATCGATGCTCTTCCCCTCTTTCCATGAATCGTGCCAGAATAACCACCCCAAGAAAGCTCAGCGCGGCATAGACGATCGCAACGTCCAGATACGCTGACTGATTCAGAACCACGCCCGCCGTCGCAAGAAGAACCGCCACGCGGTTTGAGGCAGAATTGTAGGCAAGGAGGCGATCCCACGGCGTCGGACCCAGGAAGAGCCGGAAAAGCACTGCAGCCAGCGTGACAAGAAGAAGGGCCGACTCAGCCACACGCATCGCTCTTCCTCCTTTCGAAAAAACGACAGAGTCTTGCTTCGAGGGATTCCTTGATCGCACTCCAATCCCCTCCGCCTCCCTTTGCCCGCAG
>CAZDDA010000031.1:0-13179 GCA_964504085.1 uncultured Thermotogae bacterium
AGGATATATAGATACGCCTTCAGCCATGAAGGCGGCTTCTTTGTCCAAAGGTCTTCTAGTAGCTTGAACCGCCCAAGGATCACGAACCCGTTGGGGTATTTCGCTTTCCGTACCACGATGCCCTCGTCCTGTTGTTAGATGAATGTCGTTTGCACCTCGAGAGAGCCGCCTTCGGTCTCTTGTTCGAGATGCAGCTTTCGCCGTCGCCGCTGGGGATCCTCGTTGGATCCATTAGGCACGGCCTCCAACCGTGCCTGTGATTCTTGCTCCGCCTTGTCTAACTCGTCTCGAATCTGATCGATACAGCGCTCCTCAATGCGCGCGTCTGCCAGGAGACCGTGCTTCTTGGCGTACGCAATCATCCGCCTGGCGCGTCTCTCTGTGCCCATTGCTTTCTTCATTGCAGTAGAGAAGCCGGCGAGGATCTCCTTCTCGGTGCAGTTCTTGGCAAGCTTGTATCCTTGGCCGGTGCTGATGATGCCCCCGTCTGCTAGTTCGGCCAGGGAGGCGATGTGGCGGCGGAGATTCTCCCAGCCCTTATCGCTCTTGAGCTTGCCGAAGAGCTGGTATGTGATCCTCTCGCTGTGGCTCCACTCTGGGCCTCTTTGATCGAGATAATCGATCAGTCGACAGAGATCCGCCTGGTCTGGGTGCTGGCTCATAGTGTCCCTTCACATGCTGGTATCCCAAAACAAAAGGGGATCTGGAGCGTCGGAAAAGTAACGAAGCCTAGTGGCTTCCATTGGCCTAGTTGGAGGCAAAGAAGGGAAATGAAGATAAG
Organism: uncultured Thermotogae bacterium; assembly: GCA_964504085.1. GTDB lineage: Bacteria > Bipolaricaulota > Bipolaricaulia > UBA7950 > UBA9294 > CAZDDA01. The sequence goes on from CAZDDA010000031.1 coordinate 782, forward strand.
AGCAATCGAAGCAATAGGGGCAAGGCTGCGAGATGTTTCCAGCGTATCAGCGACCTGACTCCCAGCGTCGCATAATATATCTTCAGTTACCCGGAAAGTAACATGCTTTGTCACACTCACTCCGGCGATCGTCTTGCTACGACATGTTGTGTATTCATCTGTCACACCGGCCCCAACGTACCACCACTGGAACCCTGAGTCAACGCAGAATATACGATTTCTCACAGATGTATTAACAGAAACTTCTTGCCATGCCTGGAGCGTTCCAGTACGTTGGCAAGTATTGAGTGTTTCATAAGACGACAGGGTAGTACATTCGTGGTACATATACCAGCTCTAATATGACACGAGGGGAGGGCCAGCATGGGAGCGCACGGCAGAGACAATATGAGCGACCCGGTGCATCACACACACCTGATGGCGGCGATGAAGAAGAGCCAGGAGATCCCCGCGGATGCATGGGAGATCATTACCCACAAGCCAGAGACGAGCGATCGCGCTGCATACATGCGGTGGCGGCGGACGTGCGAGGCACACCGTATCCTGACGACGGCCCTGGGCAAGACCAGGGACGCAGAGATGTACGAGCGCCTTCGTTCATGTGAGCGTAAACTCGAACGCAAACAGAAACGCATGGAGGAACTGGAGCGGAGATTGGCAGAGCACGATGCGATCCAGCAGGGCACTCGAAGGTGCGCGGTTCTTGAGCGCGCGCTGATGCTCCAAGATAGGACCGCTCCCTATGTGCTCAAGAAGATGTGTGAGAAGGGCGAGGGCTGCTCCGGGAGGAAGAGAGACTGATATGCAGCAACGCCTGGAGCTCTTCGAGGACGCACGAGTGGCGGACGCGGCTGAACTGATAGGCCGCTGCGGCACGGATCTGTCGCGTCTCGTGGAGTTATCCGATAACCAGGTCCGGGAACAAGTGGCGGACCTGGCTGAGCGTGACGCGACTGCCCGGGATCCGGGGGAAGATCTGTTCCAGGGAGAGCCGTCTGCCGAACTACGCAACCCGAAGGAGGAAGCGATGTTGAGGGCGATGGTTGAGGGAGACAGTCAGCAAGTTGCGTATCAAAAGCACATATCGCAGCACTGCACACTGAAATCAGCGTCTCAACAAGCATCGAGGATACTGCGGCGGCCGGATGTTCGCGCCCGGTTGAGATGGTTGATGCGAGCAAAGAACCTTCAGATCTCTACGGCCGGTGAGAAGCCCGAGGAGACGTCGGGCGCCGTTAGCCTGGACGAGATGCTCGACCGGTGTGCGAAGACCATTAGAGACGCCAGGGCAACGCCCCAGGAACGCAATAAGGCGATGGAGATGTATATCAAGCTCGAAGAGCGCAAGGCGGAGGACGCGAGCGGTGGGGCCCTGGATCTGCGCAGGATCGATCCGACTCAGCTGTGCGAGTATTTCCGGAAGGCGGAGCTGCAGGGAGTTGACGCTGTTGCGATGGTGAAGGAGCTCCAGGGCGGTGACCAGGGCCCGGAGAGCGGTCCGGTGGACGATCGCCCCACCGGGCCCCAGGAGACGCTTCCTGCAGCCCCAGGAGACGAAGAGTGAGAGGGTGGGGCACAATATGTTGTGGTTCGACCTGGTGCCGGCGGGATCCGGGGATGGGATCGCGCGACACCTGGAGGGAAATCGGGCTTTGTCGCATAAGATATATTATGCGCACACGCCTGGCCCAGGGTGCGGATCCGGTGGCGGTAAGCGGTAGGTGCGCGCGTCGCGCGGCCGGGGGTACCCCCCGGCGCAGCGAGTCAGCATATACAATGCTGGATGGAAGGGCGACACACGTTTTTTCAGTATCCGATAAACGGGCCAGGATCAACTGTCATACCACGAATCAACCAGGCGATAGGCGATGGTTGATTTCCCCCGATTGGCGGGGAGATGCGCCGGTAGGACCGGTTGATTTGAGGGATCCCGGGGACCTCAACATTGAGGTATTATCGCGCACTACGGTTCACGTTTCGCGCCCAGGTTCGCGCACTACGGTTCGCACTACGCGCACTATGGTTTCAGCCTTTATTTATGGGGTGTTTTCGGAGTGCAGCAGTGGACCGCGCACTACCTCGCGCCAGCTTGGCGCACTACGCCCCCCCTTATCGCGCACTACTCTAAGAAAGCATATGAAGAACATAATACCCCCAAACCCCCAGAGGGGGCTTTTCGCCGAAGGCTTCTGAGATGGGAAAGACAAAGATATCTGTGACATTGCCATACGAGGATGTGGAGTGGCTCGAAGCCGAGATCGAGAGGATCGGGAAGCGGAAGACGAACAAGAGCGAACAGGTGCATATCGCGATCGTGCAGCGTCGTCTTTCGAAGATGCCCAAGTGGCAGCGTGAGGAGATCTACGGGAAGCTGGGGATCAAAGAGGAAGCTGAGAAGGAGACACCAGGCCAGGGCCCGGACCAGGAGCCCGAGGTAGAGGACAAGGAATAGCGGCTGAGATGCCGTGAGGGGATCGCTCCTAAACGGGAGCGCTGTGAATAGAGAGCATGCTCGCTGTGTGCTCTGTTCGTGGCGCTCCCGTTTTGTTTGGCAATGAGAGGAAGAGGCTATGGGCACTACGAGAAAAGAACTGGTTGAGATGCTGGAGTGGGCATACGACGACCTGGAGCTGATCTGTCGGAACTTGACTCCATCACTGATGAGCCCGGGCCGGGTGGCCCGTTTGGACATCACGATCCGTGAGCTGCGGACGTTGCAAGCAAGGATCGTGCATGTGGGGGAAGACACGTTGCTGGATGCGAAGCGGCGCGAGGCGCAGACGAACCTTCGGATTATGCAGGAGGGTTTCGCGCGAGCGTTCATGGAGAGAACGGGCCTGGGCCCTGACGAGATCGAACTGTGCCAGGTGATCGAGAAGCAGGATGGAGAAGTGAAGCTGCGGTGGTATTTCAAGAAAAGGGAGGTGGCTGATGGCGATGAAGGCGATGGGAGTGGAGTGTGCGCGAAGCAGGGCGGCGGGAAAGCGATGGGCTGTGCAAACGCTCGGCCGTGAGGATGTCACGAAAGAAGACGTGCGGCGAGGCATGGAGACAGGCTCGCTCTTCGGCCGTCGCCGGATCGGGCGCAAGACGCTGATGGATCTTTGTGCCTGGGCGGGGATTGATTTCGACGAATGTTTAAGGGAGCCCCCGCCACGGATCGCGTCGGCGATATGGATGCTGCAGGAGTTGGGCTACCATGTGACCAGGCCAAGGCGAAAGAAGGTGAAGTCGTGAGCAAGCATGAACCGGGTGGTCGATGGAAGAGATTGCATTTTCACAAGGGCGCATGCCTCGCGGCTGATTGCCGCTGGATGGATGACGGCCGATCGAACAGGTGCGACAAGTGCATTATGCGCGATGGGAAGAGGACAGAGTACGAGCCTAAGCGGACTACTCCCGCAGGGTGCCCGGCAAGTGATAGGGGATACCCAAACCAGGAGGATTGTGAAGGGTGCGACCTGGGGCTGGCGAATGATTAAGGGATTGTGGCGAGCGAAGCAGATCGAGTTCTTCGAGGGACGGCCGTTCCAGAAGGTGAGGGTGCTTGATCACTCTCATGGGGCGGTGCGGTTCTCGACGGAGTACCCGGTGCGGGTGTTGAGCGTGCGAGAAGACGATTTCCTGGCGCGGTTTGAGAAGTGGCGACGCGGCTAGGAAGCTGAGAAGGAGACCTGATGGCGCATGAGCTACTAGACACTGATATCGCGGGGCTGGAGCCGGAGCTGCATTGGGCGCCGGGGACGTCGCCGGTGGAACAGGCGAGCCGATGGGTGCCTGAACGGATGTATGAGTGGCAAGTAAAGGGCCTTCGCGATTGCATGGTGCGAGGGGCGCGCAAGGCTATTGTGACTCCCAACGAGGCGGGGAAGACCAGCGTGTTTATCCCGGTGCTGGGGCTTTCGTTTATGGCGGCGTTCCCGGGGTGCCAGGTTGTGAGCACGGCGGGTGTGATCAGGCAGATCGAGCGCGCGCTTTGGCCGAAACTGCGCAGCGCAGTCGGACGCTATCGCTGGAGCGTATCGGACGATCGGATGCAGATCCGTGCGCCGTCGGTGCGTGGGGTTGAGCCGTCAGAGTGGATCTCATTCACGACACGGGATCCGGAATACGCTGAAGGGTTTCACTCGAAGTGGTTTGTCGACGATAACGGTGATGTCGTCTATGCGCCGCTGGTGGTGATCATTGACGAGGGTAAGTCGTTCGACAGCGAGGAGATGATCTTTGCCCTGGTGGAACGCTGCGATCCTGATGTGGCGCTGTTTATCTCGACACCAGGAGAAGATTCGGGGCCTTTCTATGATGCGTTCCACAAGAACAAGGGAAAGCCGTGGGACACAACGGAAGTCACCTGGCAGGATTGTCCGCATTTGCTCAAGGGTGTGAAGCTGAAGATCCGCGAGGATCGTATTGAGCGCATGGGCTCAGATCATCCCCTGGTGCTTTCGTCGGTGTTCGGCAAGTTCTATCGGAGCGGTGGGCGGTATGTGTTCGACAAGATGGATGATGTCCGTGAGGCCATGAGTGGCAAAGTGCCCTGGGTGCGTGGCCGCGATGGCCGGAGAGGGGCTGTGGAGTTCTCCGGCGGCGGCGATGAACAGGTGTTCGGGGTTCGTGACGGGAACAAGATCTTTCCCCTGGAGGTCTTCCACGAGAAGGATGATGTGAAGCTGGTGGATATCCTTGTGGGCTGCTTCCGGAAGTGGAATCTGAAGCCAGAGGACATTACCGCAGACAACGGCGGAGCCGGGAAGACTTGTATTGATATGCTCGCGGCCAAGGGGTATCCGGGGATCCGCCGATACATGTTCGGGGATCCGGCTAACGATAAGTCGCTGTATGCGACTAAGGCGATGGAAGACCACTATGAACTTCGCACGAAGATCGCGCAGCAATCTATAGTATTGCCTCCGGATGTTGTGCTCGAAGAGCAGATGCGTAAGCGGCAGTTTCTCATTAAGAACGAGAACAACGTGATGCAGCTGGAGCCTAAGAAGAGGCTGCGCGACCGAGGCGAGTCGTCGCCGGATCGTTTGGATACGGTCGTGATGCTGACGTGTGATATGGAGCCGATTACGTTTGACGAGATGAGGGATCACCGGCGCGAGACGCTTCGCAACAAGTGCGGCGATTACATGGAGTGTTACCAGGACCCGGTTGACGAGTCGACGGCGACCTGGGCCAGCGACGGCTTTATGACCTGATGCTATGGCCGCGACGTATATAGAAGGCCCGATGTCTTTGAGGGTGCAGATCCAGGACACGGCGCATGATGAGCAGTGGGAGAGGTTCTTGCTGAAGGTGCTCACTGTGCTGACACCAGACGAGCCTGAAGAAGAGACACTCGAAGTCGGTCGCGTATTCTGGGCGCAACACAAGCGCGGGTACCCGCGTGATACCTGGGAGTTGCATGAATAGGGCCATTTGGCATGTGAAAAAAGATGCAAAAAAGATCTTGCAATAGTTCCGGGGAGGGATCAGGATCGAATTGTTAGATGGAGTTGTGCGGATTCGCCGCCGCATGATGCCACTCCCAAACGGGGGTTCTGATTAACGTCAGGACCCCCGTTTTGTTTATCCGGCTTAACGACCAAGTTGAGTTTCAAGAAGGGAGCGAAGAATGAGCGGAATGAATTGTAAACTCGAACGTCTGGTTCGCACACGCGATGGGGCAATCCTTCGCCTTTGGGCTGCGTTTCGCGATCTGAGCGACGAGCTGCCAGCCGACGAATGGACGGATGCTGACCTGCAACTGTGGCAACTGGTTACTTTGCACGAAGCGGTACAATCCAGATTGGACAGTGCGAACAAAGGAGTCACGGGATGCAGAAGATTATAGTGAGCGGCTTGATCTGCCTGATGGTTGGGGTCTTTCTCGGCATGGACCTGCCGGACGGGAAGATGCCAGAAGTCTACTTCGAGAGATACGGCATGCCCAAGGGGTACGATGCCCCGGTGAATATCGAGAGCCGGAACGGTGACCGGCTTTGTGTTCTTTGGCCGGATGGGCTCCTGGAGAAGGAGGCAAGCTGGGAGTTCATCGTTCGCACGATGATCGCCAGGCACCGTGAAGTCCTGGAGCTGGTGCGCAGCGCGAACACTATGATCGCTACTCGTAACGACAAGATCGAGAGCCTGGGAAAACAGGTCAACATGCAGAAGGAAATGACCAAGGATCTGAAGAAGGAAGTAACAGACCTGGAAGCGCAGCTGGATGAAGCAAGGAGGGCGGCCGAGCAGTAGCAAAGACAACCGAGGCGATGAATGTTTGTTTGGGTTATGTGAGAAGGAGGTAGAGATGAATAGAAGTGGATATGTTGCGCTGGCTATGTTGTTTGTGCTGGCGGTGGTTATGTGCCTTGGCCTGGTCGCGGTTATGCCTGTGATGGCAGCTGCTAATGGCGATGGCTGGAAGAGTGATTGGAAGAACAATACCGGTGACCTGTGGGGCGTGAGCAACTTGAATGTTGCTGTCGATGATCTCGACGACAGGCTCGACTCGTTTGGTCTTACGGCTACAAACAGCACTGCGTTCCGGCCGCCCGACGACAATACTGTGGACCTGGGCTCCAGTACGCTTGAGTACAAGGATCTGTACCTGGATGGTACGGCGAACATGGACTCGATATCCAATAGTGCAGCGATCACGCTGTTCCAGGATATCATCGGTGGAATCGATGGCTCCTATGACCTGGGCTCCAGCACGAAGGAGTTCATGGACCTGTATATCGATGGGACAGCCAACATGGATTCGATATCCAATAGTGCAGCGATCACGCTGTTCCAGGATATGAATCCAGGTATCGACGACTCGTATGATCTGGGATCGGCCTCGAAAGAGTACGCGAAGATCTATTGCGACGAGATGCTCTTTGTCGACGATATCACAGTGGGCTCGGATACCGGTGCCTATTACACGGTGACGATCGACCATACTTCGGTCGGTACGTCGGTGCTGTATTTCGCATCTGGCGTGCTCACAAACATGACGCAGTAACTCCCCACGATGCCGGGATACATGGCGCGGGGGAAATCGCCTTGCCCCCGCGCCGGTTCCTGGCGAGCTCCTGGAGCTGATGAATGGCTGATTCTGCGGCCAATAAAACAGACGATCCGGCGACACTGGATACGCAAGCGAATCCGTATCTGTCGCTGGTATGCGAAGACGCGAGCACTCGCTCGAAGTGGGCGGGGCGAGATCGCCAGGTGTTGAAGCGTCGCCTGGCCGAGCGCGTGGCAAAACGGCGGAAACCTTACCTTAACGCTCCCAATTTTGTTGTGCCTATCGTGGACGATGTGGTCCGCAGTAAGACGGACCAGGAGCTCACGATGATGCTCAACGCGCCCCGGTTCGCCTTCTTCCTGTCCTTAGATGGACAGATGAAGAAAAGGGATCGGGCGAAGGCCGAGGTGGCATTTGACACGTTCTTGCGGTTCACGATGGAGATCGGGCCGAAGCTGGACCATGCGCTGGATACGAAGAACGCGCGCGGCTTCTCGATCGTCAAGAATATCAGGACGATACACCCCGAGTACGGGACAATCCCTGATATTGATATCCGGGACCTGGCCGATGTGATTGTCCCGGCAAAGACGCGCAATATCCAGACAGCCGAAAGAATCACAGATATCTATCGCTACTCGATTCGCGAGTTCAAGGACCGTGCGAAAGGCAATCGCAGCTGGCACCAGGATAATTGCAAGAAGGTTGCCGCGTGCGCGAAGTCCGGGGAGCTGAATGAGGATGCGGTGGGCACAGAGATAAAGAGCCTGTTCGACACTACGAAGCACTTGATTGGGCTGACCTCAAACGAGAAAGATCGCGAAGTGGTGCTGCATGAGTTCTGGCACTATGCGACAGAATGGGACCGGGCAAAAGCTATTGAGCTGTTCGGGCAGTCGGCTGGCGAGCGGATTATCGTGGGGCGCAAGTGCAAGATGATATGGAGCCCCCAGAGTCCGCACGACATCATCGCAATTCATCCCTGGCGCGAGCGCGACACAGAGGAAAGGTTGTCTCCTGATGAAATGATGCGCGAGATGCGCATGGCGATCCTGGAAAACCGCGAGCCGAAGCTGACGCGCACACTCGTTGGGCGGGATCGCAGCTGGCCGTATCATCAGCCGCGCTACGAGAACAGGTCACTATATTTCCACGACAGCCGGGGCGCCGGGCAACTGGTTATGGACGACCAGATCGCCGCGAGCCAAACACGCAACGCCAAGCACGTTATGATGGACTATTATCAGCGTCCGCAGTTTACGGGGCCGGTACGCAATACCCAGAACATGAACCATGAGCCGGGCTCATTCTTGCCCGAGGGCGTTTCGCCAGTCCAGATGCCAGCTGTGCCCCCCACGTTCGACTTCACTACGGAGCTTCACAAGCGCGAGGCCGGGCAACGAGCCGGGATTGTTGGTCAACATATCTATTCAGGCCAGATGAGCAACAAGAAGGGGATCCAGAAGACGGCGACGGAAGTTCGCGAGCAGAGCATGAACGCGGACATGGTTTCAAGCGCGTCGGTGGATCGGTTTGTGGGGCCCTGGATCGGAGTTTTCCGGGAGATCTGGATGGACCTCAAGCGCCTGGGGCTTGAGCTGCCAATGATCCGCAACGGTGAGCACAGAGGCGTAATGCCGACCATGCTGTATGAGTATAAGGTGCTGATTGTGCCCAGCGCCAACGCGAAGACGCTTAACCCGGATCTGCAGTTCCAGCGCGCTCGCGAAGTGTGGGGTTTCTGCAAAACAGAGCTGGAGCCGATGGGAGTGGTATTTAACCCGCAAGAAGTCGCCTGGGATATTCTTTCGAGCTGGGATCCCCTGGCGGCAGAGCGCTGGCTCATGGATCCCGAAGAGGCCGGGGAAGCCGGGCAGCCGCCTATCTACCTTTTGCTGCGTGAGATCACGGCAAAGCTGGAGCAGTTGGAAGCGGCGGCACAGAGCACCGGGAAGCTGGCAGTGGAGAACTCGGAGCGACTTGAGAAAGCGATGGGGGCGCGCGCATGAGTATTTTGAGCAGACTCTTTGGCCGGCAACCAACGAACGAGCCGACGTGTTACAAGCGGAGGCCCTGGGTAGTGATTCGCCGCGAGATCCCGGTGATGTGGACGAACGCGGATCGCGCGTACCTGGCGCAAGTGATGGACACTGATACCTGGAAGAAGCTGATGGTGCGATGCGAGGACAGCATTGTCGCGGATCTTCTTGGTGGCCCGGAGACTGACCTGGATCCCGAACGGATCCGCGCGACGGTTGCAGCGAAGGCCGGGCTATTGCGATATATCGCGAACCACGGCAAGAGCCGACCGGTGGACACGAGCTCGCTACACAGCGAGATCCACGAAGAGGAAGACCTGGAATCACTTGAGCATGGGCCGGAGCCGGATGCGAGCGGCCATTATGTCGACGACGATGGGCGACCGGAGTTGTCGCCCATACAGATGAGCGCAGAAGAAGAGTAACCCAAGGAGAGCACAATGGGCGACGAAGAGGAAAAAGAGCAAGAAGGCGCAGAAGGGCAGACACCGCCGGAGCCAACGCCGGAAGAGAAGGCGATGGAAGAATCCGATGCGGCACTGGACTCTCTCACTGACAAGTACGATCCGGAGAAGGCCCCAGCCGACGGGGATGAAACGCCGGGCGAGGGCGGCGAGACTCCTGGTGACGGGGACCAAACGCCAGGCGAGGGCGGCGAGACTCCCGGCGACGGGGACCAGAAGCCAGGCGAGGGCGACGGTACTCCAGCCGAGGGCGCGGACAAGGATGGATTTACGGACGAAGACAAGCAGGACACTCCCGAAGGGCTGAACCCGAAGCAGCAGCATGCTTTCTGGAAGGCCAGGAAAGAGAAGCGCGAGGTGCGCGAAGAGTATGAGCGCAAGCTCGCGGAAGCGACCAAGGAGCCGCCGAATCCTGATGAAGAGCCGGGAGCTGGCGAGAGCGGCCCACTCAAAGTGGAACAAGTTGCCGGGGCGTTCGACATGCTTGCGCGTGCTGAAGGTGTGCTGGACGGGACCAGGCCGCTCGATGGTGTTGACTCTGATGCTGCGACAAAGGCCAAGGAGATGGTGGTCGGGATGCTCGCGGAGCTCAAGGATCCGGCGCAGCTGTTGGACGTGATCCAGAAGGCCCGGGCCGGTCAGCTTGGTGAGTATAGCGAGGACATCGCGGATCTTGCGGAAAGAGAGCTGCCTCTCGTCCAGGCCAGGGCCGGAGCTGCAGCACAAGATGCAAGCCGGCAACAGGAAGAGCTGCAGCAGCTCCAGGGGAAAGTGAAGGAACAGCTCGACGAAGCCTTTAAGAAGTATCCCGAGCTCACAAAGGATGAGCCAGGCAAGGAGAGCAAGGAAGTGCTCTTCGCTCGCGAGTGGATGGAGCAAAACGTGCTGGGCACCCCGGATAATCGCCCGGACAAGTTTGCGGACCTCTTTCGGCCGGAGAAGATACCCGGCCTGGTCGATGAAATGATGAACGCGTTCCGGGCTGCGGAGTATCAAGAGCTCCAGGCCGAAGTGGAACGTATGCGTAGAGAGCGCGATGGCGATGAAGCACCGTTGGGGGCGGAAGGGCGCCCTGGCGGTAATGGCCGCGCGGTGGCACCAGGATCCGACGCTGCGCTCGATAGCATGTTCGCGAAATACGGCCAATGACTTTGCCCGGCCGCTTGAAACGGCCGGAGGCGCGTGTGTAAGGCGCTGACGAAAACTGCATAGCCACCCAGGGCTTAACTGGAGGTCCTCTGCGGGACTTAAAAGACGCAAGGCACGGCATGGGCCGGGCTAGAACCCGCATTGAGATTGAACAGTTATGAACCTGGAGGTTTGCAGTGAATACATTGAATACGATCCTCGACCAGGATGGTGCGAGAGCCGAAGTACAGAAATGGCTCGTCGACCGCTGGATGGCGAGGGAAACATACGAAGCCGGCCTGGCGCACACACAGTACGCCGATGAACTGATGCTCCCCGAGAACAAGGGGCAGTGTCTCGAAGTGTCGCGGCAGATGGAACCGCGTCGGCCGCAGAAGTTGCAGTCGAGTAACCCCACGGCCGATCCCGCATCCGGGCAGACCCTCGAAGAGGCGAAGCTGGTTGTGCCGATCGAGTTTATCCAGGATTACGTCGGCATTGGGCTGGTAGCCGGTTTGACATCCAGGCACGATCTTCGGACCTGGGCAGACGGCGACCTGGTACGCGCTTACCAGAAGCGCGCGCATGAGCTCGTGCAGAATTGCTTCAAGGTCGGGCGCATGCAGCCTGGCGTCTGGGCTGCTGACGGCACCGAATCTACTGCGTTCGACGCAGCGGCCGAGGCCACGGTAACAATGTGGGGGCAATCCTTCACATTTGACGCGGCAAACGCATCGTTTGCCGGTGGCAAGGGCAATATCCAGGAATTGCAGCCGGGTGACCGGGTGAGCCTGGGCGACTTCGAGCGCGAAGGTGCGCGTTTGAAGCTGAAACGTGCGCCCAGGATCAAGGGCAAATACGTTTCCTGGATCAGTGAGAGCACAAAGCTCGAACTGATGAAGGATGAGCTGTTCCTCAAGGCCATGCTCGCCTTCAAGGAAAGCCGCGCTCTTGCGGAGAACCAGATCGCAGATTTCAAGGGCTTCCACTGGATGGAAGACGATATGCCTTTCTGCGAGCAGTTTGGCAACGAAGGTGTCCGCGTTGAATACGGGCCTCTTCACACTTCGATCTGCTTTGGTGCGCATGCGTTTGCGTTCCTGAAGCTCGGCTCGAAGAGCAAGCTGAAACCGACATTCAAGGTCCAGGATACGACGATCACGGGCGTCTTGAAGACCATCGGTTACACCATTCCTTTCCAGGTCGCGATGGAACGCGCTGCCTGGGGCGGAACGATCACTGGCCCGGTAACCCATTGGGATCCGGACAACATGTAGGAAACGCGCTTGCCGGGATCCCCGGCGGGTGCCGGGGACCGGTGAGCCTTAACCAGGTCTAGTCTCCCCTGGAAAGGGGGCAAGTAAACAGGCTGGGCCGGAGGCAAAAGAAGATGAGAGTGATTAAGAAAGGTACCTTCTACGGTACAGGCAGCGGCTCAGCCGCAGCGACGATCCCGCAGCAGAGCGGCCAGATCGTTTGCCGGCGTTTGGGCTATACGTCTGCGGCCGCTGGCACGCTGGATTTCTACCTGGCGCGCGCTCGCAGCAAGGCAAACGCGGCGGTATCAGCTGATACCACGCTGGTTGTTAAGACCGACTCGAACGGGTATTTCCCGGGTGAGAGCACGGTTATGACGACCAATGACTATGTGCTGGTTTCAAACAGCACGGCCGGTGGGACAGTGTTCACGCTGTCTGCGATTTCTGCTGTAGCGGCAGTGTCGTCGTCGACCGTGTCGCTGACGCTGGCAACGGCGGTCACTTG
>CAZDDA010000032.1:0-6724 GCA_964504085.1 uncultured Thermotogae bacterium
AAAAAGGTGTGACACACTGTGCGGTCAAATCGCTGAATGGCCAAAGAGCGAGACGTCTTGCGGCTGCGTTCTTAGTGAGAATCTAGTGGGCACGGCGTTTCCGCCAGAGAGCATACAGCCGATCCAGGGCCGTGGCGTAGCGCGCATCGAGGACAACGGGGTCGGTTGATTCGGGTTCGTTGTGCATCGTGACGTAGGGAATTCGAACGCCGTTCGCGGTGATAAACCCGTCCGGTCCCGAGGCGAGAGTCTCCCAGTCGTCAGTCCCGTACGTACGTTCCATCTCCTCGCGAGGGACAGAGTGTGTGAGGATCCCATCCTTCTTTGCCACATCGTAACGCGCGAGATTGCGACGCCACGACTCCTCAAACGAAACCGATACGTAGAGGATGGCTGCCCGGGCAAGCACCCGCGGTGATAGGTATTGAATGGCTTCGGCATAACCGTACTGTTCACCACGGGAGAATTCGATGATAAGACTTCGGTGAGAACGGTTGCTCGCTTCGGCGAGCAACCGTTCGACGTGCGCATTGATCTTCCCGATCAGGAACAACCATAGACCCTCGTCGGTAATCGCGTAATTCCCTGCTTCTGGTCGTGAATAGAGGCGTGACCGGCCAAGATTCTCCCACAGATCGTCCTCCTCGAATTTCTCCCACAGAAAGCGAAAATCATCGATGACGCAAAACGGCGCAATGTGGTATCGCTTTGACCGCTCGAAGTAAGAGCACCTCTGCATGAAGTCTATGAATTCACTCTTCCCGCTGGCCGGCCGGCCGAGCAGAAGGAGTACATCAAAGGTTTCCTCAAGGACTGCTTGATCGCTTGCATAGCGCAGCTCTAGAATTGTCTCCACTTCATCGAGGAATGTCGAGGGCCGCCGGTCAGCGTCTACCGCGATCACAGTAGTCTTGCTGGCCGTATGCCAATTGTGCAGGTATGAGAGCATGCGCTCAAGCGTTGAGCCATCAACCTCGAATTGTGGCGTCCGCCGCGCTAGCTGTCGCCTCAACGATACCGCAATCGGAATCTCCAGTCGCAGGTAGACATCAGGAATCGGGAGAATATTTCCAATTGTGGGATAGGCGTTAATGAACGTACGATCTTCGAGCGCTTGCGCATAAGCAAGATGAACCCCTACGTGAGATTCCTCCAGGCAAAGCTTTCCGGTCGCGATCGCCTCTTTAACTGCTGCACGACGTTTGGGAACCTCAGCAAGGAGTGCCTGTGTAAGCCGTTCACGATCGGAGAACAGGTCGATCTTCTCTCGTATCGAAATCTCCTTGACGAGCTCAGAAAAGACCGTAACGCGCTCCGGGAAAAACCGGGAAAGGAGTTCCAGGGTCTCGCTCTTCCCCGCCGCGGGCAATCCCTCTAGGACCACATAACGCATCGCGCCTCCTCCCACGAAAACAAATTCTACCTGAGATGGAAGTCTTTTCCTATCGGACTTCAGTATTGTTCTCACTGGTCTGACTGGTTGATCGTATGCGTGCGAGAAGGTTCACCTCGGCACTTCGACTTTTGCCCGCATGACGATATAATGGCTGCTTTAGGAAAGGAGCCTGCGGAATTGAAAAAACTCATTATTGTCGAGTCACCGACCAAGGCTAGAACCATTGGCCAGTATCTGGGAGGACAATATCAGGTCCTCTCCTCGCAGGGGCACGTCCGAGACCTGCCGCGAAACGACCTCGGCGTCAACCTAGAAAACGGATTTACTCCAAAGTTTGAAACGAAAAACGGGAAGCCTGTCAAAGCGTTGAGAGAGGCGGTCAAACAGGCAGAGAGAGTGTACCTGGCCACCGATCACGATCGCGAGGGAGAAGCCATCGCATATGATCTCTACACCATCCTAAAACGCGTTGTCAAGGAAGATGACGCGTTTTCCCGACCTGTGTTCAATGAGATTACCAAGCCGGTGATCTTGGAGGCCCTGGCAAATCCTTCCCAGATTGATTTACAGAAAGTCGAGGCGCAACGGACTCGCCGAATCCTCGATCGTCTCGTCGGGTACCAGGTGAGCCCCCTTCTTTCCCGTGTCCTTGCCGGGAGTCGGTTCGAAGGGCTCTCCGCGGGACGGGTCCAGTCAGTCGCGCTGCGCTTCCTGAGCGACCGGGAAGCAGAGATTGCACACTTTGTTCCCAAGGAGTACTGGGAGATCGACGCCCATGTGAGGGACGGCGAGCCTTTCGTGGCCTCCCTCACCAAGAAGGACGACGCAAAGTTGCTGATTCAGCATTGCTCGGAGGCAGACGCCATCGTCGAGGCATTGCGCAGGGAGAAAGTGATTGTCAGCTCACTCACCGAACAGGAGCGGCGGCGGCAGCCAGCACCACCGTTTATCACAAGCTCGCTGCAGCAGACGGCCTCCTCTACCGTCGGGTTTTCCCCGAAACGTACAATGCGAACCGCTCAGGAGCTGTACGAAGGGGTCAGTCTGCCTGAGGGAACGGTGGGATTGATCACGTACATGCGAACAGATTCGGTGCGGATCTCCGAGGAAGCCATCGCGTCAGCGAGGAGTGTGATCCAACAGAGGTACGGAAAGGACTACTTGGTCTCGAAGGCACGCCACTACAAGAACAAGAAGCGCTCCCAGGATGCGCACGAGGCAATCCGCCCAACAAACCTTGACAACACCCCGGAGAAAGTGGCAGCCCATCTCACTCCGGATCAACGCAAGCTGTATTCGCTCATCTACCACCGGTTCTTGGCTACCCAGATGACCCCCGCAGTCTACCGCCAGCAAAAGGCGGTCCTCTCCGCTGGCCCGTTTACTCTGGAGACAGGCGGTAGTACACTCACATTTGACGGGTTTCTCACGGTCTTCCCCCAGCAACGCCCGGAGGAGAAAAAGTTCCCCTCGTGGCTCAAGGAAGGAGAACAACTTCTTTTGGAGGATGTCGAGACGCGGCAGAAGTTCACCGACCCGCCGCGCCGCTACAGCGAGGCCGGTTTGATCAACCTTCTGGAAAAGAAGGGGATTGGCCGCCCGAGTACTTATGCCTCTATCGTCTCCGTGATTCAAGAGCGAAACTACGCCGTAAAAGAGAAGGGAAGCCTTCGCCCAACGCTGCTTGGCCAAGTAGTGGTCGAGTTTCTCAAGCAGTATTTCCCCGAGACCGTCGAGGAGCACTTCACCGCGCATATGGAAGACGATCTCGACCGGATCGAAGATGGGGAGATTACACGTCTTGAAGTGCTGAATGAGTTTTATGATCCATTCTCCAAGCGGCTACTCACCCTGGACGAGTTGTTGGAAGATGGGAACGAGCGCCCGTTTCGCGTTCTCACCGATGTTCCTTGCGACAAGTGTGGTCAGCCGATGGAACTTCGCTACTGGAAGGGATCGCACTTCCTCGGCTGCTCCGCCTACCCTGCCTGCCGCAACACGCGTAGTCTTCCCCCTGATCTCCCCTGCTGCTACGAGGAGGGGATGCTACATGTTAAGGAGGCACTGGAAGAGATGGAGAAGCAAGCAAGCAGTGATATTCCCTGCCCCTCGTGCGATGCACCGATGGTGCTGAAGACCGGCCGTTACGGCCGCTACTATCGCTGCACCAATTCCGAGTGCGGGAAAACAGCTTCCGTCTCAACCGGTGTCCCCTGTCCGCTCTGCAAAGAAGGAGAACTCATTGAGAAGTACTCTCAAAAAAGACGCCGTACCTTCTACAGCTGCAACAACTACCCCAACTGTCGGTATGCGGTGAACGAGCGGCCGATCAAGATCTGTCCCGCGTGTGAAGGCGGGGTTCTCACTGACAAAGACGGAACATTGCGCTGTAGCAGCAAAGACTGCTCATACAGCGAAAAATCTTAAGGTCGAATAGAGGTCAAGCCTCCTCCGAGAGAAGTCTGAACCATTCCAGCCGCTGCTTAAGGTCGGAGTCCTGTAGCTTGGCCAGGGCCTCCTTTTGAATCTGACGCACACGCTCTCGGCTGATCCCAAATACGAGTCCAACCTCATCTAGGGTCCTAGGCTGGTAATCATTGAGACCGTAGCGAAGCTCGAGGATTCGCTTCTCGCGTTCTGTCAGCCGTTCATCAAGAGCCCTTACCAGCTCTTGCACAAGGAGATGTTCGAACGTCTCGCGTTCAGGGGACTCGACGGTGTCATCTTCAATAAAATCGCCTAGGACGGACCCGTCGTCGTCATAACCAATCGGCATATCCAGGGAAGCCATGCTTTGTGCGGTTTTCTTTGCCTTGATAACGTTCTCCACCGTTGTATCGAGCTCTTCAGCGAGGTTCTCCGGCGTCGGGGATTCGCCGTACTTCTTGAGAAAGTTCCGCTCTACTTGATAGATCTTGCGGATTAACTCGTTGATGTGTGTCGGAACACGGATCGTCCGCGATCGATTGGTGATCGCTCGCAAGATCGCCTGGCGAATCCACCACGTAGCATACGTTGAAAATTTGTACCCCTTCTTGTAGTCGAACTTCTCGATCGCCTTCATCAAACCCAGGTTCCCCTCCTGAATCAAGTCAAGAAAAGGCAGACCACAGCCACGATACCTCTTGGCGATCGAGACGACCAGACGCAAGTTCGCCTCGGCCAACTCTTCCTTTGCCTGCTTGCTACCAGTCTCGATCCGTTTTGCAAGTCTTACCTCATCCTCTCGTGTGAGGAGTGGGACTCGGCTGATCTCTCCGAAGTAGGTCCGAATCGGGTTGTCCGAGCGGGCTCGCACTTCCTCCTTGCTCGCACGTTTCTTCTCTGGAGCAGCACTCAAATTTTCCTTTAGATTGATCGTCGCTTTGGAACCCTTCATTCCTCCTCCTAAATTCGCATCCACTGCTCTAGGAGACAGCGGTTGGGGAGCTTATCCAGATAGAATCGGACGACCCGAGGGTCCCCCGATGACTTCGATTTACAAAATTCTATCTCTACTAACTGTTTTCCCTCTGTCGCTACTGTCTTTCCCACAGTTTCCAAACTCAGTATACCACAAAAATAGCAACATGTGAAGCCCCCAAGGACGAATTCGTGCCGTCATCGATGCCATCATGAGGCTCCCAATCCAGTCACTTCGATGGCAAACAGGGATATTCGAGCTGCTGAAACACTGCAGTTCTCAAGCTTCCATATAGGTGAGACACTGGCAAACGAGAAGCGGGAAAGCCTCAGTTACTCGAAAACAGCCTGAATATACCCCTTTGGAGAATGAACCTGTGAATCACTGATCCGCCTTCTCGATCAGAAAGAGATTTCCAACGCATTCAAGGAAACGTGTTGTGTTACACAAAAAACTTGCGTAGCTGCGCAAGCTGGAAGCATCAGAACATCTCCTAATTCCTTGGATAATACGCGATGAAAGCAAGAACCCACAAGCCGATAATAAGCCACAGGTAGCCACCATCAAGGCAAGGATTGGCTGGGCGAGCCGCGCCAAAGCTGATCGTTGTTCCAAGAGAAAATTCCGGATTAAAGGACCACACTGCCGGAAGGGGGTCAAGCGAGCGAACTTGGGCAAAAAAGGCTAGCGAATCCAGGATCCACAGCTGTACTCCTGTCTTCACATTCATGAATGGCGTCCACAGCCACGCGGTGCCGACTAGTCGCCACTGCAGGGAGAACCCCCCGCCTGCATATAGAGCAATCGGTCCACTCCACGCCTTCGCAAGGAGGCTGGCGTTTCCTTCATAGAGCTCGGGAAAATCAGCAGGGTACGTTCCAAAAGTAAAGAGAAAGGAGAGGTTGGATTCGGCAAGAATCTCCGACATTGCAAACGTGAACGAGGCGTCCCAGTCGACGGGCAGAGCGGCAGGAACTCCCACCCCGAACCCGATGGCGTTTGCTCCGTAGGCCGAAAGTGCGGAACCCACTAGAACGGACAGGCCCAGACAGGCAATGAGCACAATCGGACATTTCCGCATAATCGGCCCCTTCTTGGGTTGTGACATCCTTTAGGCTATGCTACTGGGCTGCTTCGGTCCCAAAAGGGGCGGACGACCCTTGCAGAGGGGAGCCTTGTCCACTCTCTTCTTGTAGGTCAAGGGTCTGGAAATGCAAGTCTGCAACCACATGAATCACAACGAAATGCTGGCGAATGACGAGAAAGCTCCGACGTTACTCATCTTTGATTTGGATGGGACCCTCTATCGCGCCGAGACCTCGTTTTCTCCGGCGGTAGCACAGGTTCTTCAAGCCTTTTCCTTGCGTGTACCGCCCGATGAGGAGTTACACGCATTCATCGGTGAGCCATTCGACATCTTCCTTGAATGGTTGGAACATCTGAGGCTTCCCATCCATCGTCAAAAGCTCCGTGAAATGCTCGCAGAGGCTGAGTTGCATTTCGTGAAAGAATGCGGGAAGCTCTATCCTGGAGTGAAGGATACTCTAGCCAGACTTCGCGACCAAGGATGCTGGCTCACCCTGTGCACAAACGCAGGAGAGCTCTACGCAAAGACAGTATTGAGTGCATGTGGAATCGAAGACCTGTTTCGTGAGATTTGCTTCCGCCGGACAAGCGAAGACACCAAAGTGAAAATGGTCGCCGGGTTAAAAAAGCGGACCCATCATTCCCGAGCCTACGTAATCGGCGATCGTTATCACGATCTTCTGGCTGGAAGGAAGGCAGGTTGCACGGTGATTGGTATAGCTTACGGCTACGCACAACCGGGGGAGCTTGCAGCCGCAGATCATATCATCTCGTCCTTCGTCGACCTCCTTACCCTTGTCTAGGAACGCCTCAACCAGACCTGCACTTTGTAAGCAAAC
>CAZDDA010000032.1:6734-13114 GCA_964504085.1 uncultured Thermotogae bacterium
TCACGTCAGTCTTGTTCTTGATTGAAGAAGGTCGCCGGCACTACTAGGAGAGAAGATGCTCGACCTACTACGTACCGTCAGCAAAGATGCAACCGAGTGGGTGGAACTTCGATTCCACGCACGCCAGGCAAAGACGATCTCCGTGCGCAACGGGCAACTGGAGGAATCCTCAACAGCAAGGTTGGCCGGGGTAGGAGTCCGCACCCTGATCGACGGTGTTTTTGGATTTGCCAGCACCACCGATCTAACGGAGAAGGGAATCCGCCGCGCAACAGAAGATGCCCAGAGCGCGGCGCGTGCCTCTTCGACCTCGAAGCGGGAAAAGATAAAAGGCCTTGCCCAGGCCACCTTTGGCACCGGAACGTTCTGCGTCCAAACCGACGACCCACTTGATTCTCACCCGCTTAAGGAGAAGTTGTCCCTGGTTCTGTCCATTGATGAAAGGACACGCAAGGGATCGTCCCGGATCGTCTCTTCAAGTGTTCAATACTCTGAGATCCAGGATGAAAAAGTCATTGTGACCACGGACGGAGCAGCAGCACACGTGTTCGATTCCAAACCGGACTTTCGCGTAGTTGCGGTTGCGGGTGCAAATGGCGAGCAGGCACTTGGAATGGACTCCGCTGCGGTGACCGGCGGCTGGAGCGATTTGTTTGCCAACAAGACGCCAGAGGAAATAGCGGATAAGGCAATTCAGCTCGCAGTCGACCAACTGAAGGCGCCGCATCCTACGGGTGAAGAAGCGGTTGTCGTACTCGATCCGAACCTGGTAGGTGTACTCAGTCACGAAGCCATCGGCCACACGGTAGAAGCGGACCTCGTACGCTCCGGGGCAGTCACCAGCGACAAGCTGGGGGAAAAGGTCGCCTCGGAGCTGGTGACGCTATGCGACAGCGGCCCGTCTGTATTCCGGCCGCACGCAACGGGCGAATTACTGGTGGACGATGAAGGTGTAAAGACCAGGACAACTGTAATCATCGATCGTGGTGTGCTGCGATCCTTTCTCCACAACCGGGAGAGCGCGGCATACTTCGGGGTGGAACCTACAGGAAACGCCCGCGCCTTCGAATACTCCGACGAGCCGATCATTCGCATGCGTAACACCTACATCGAACCGGGGCGGGGCTCATTGGAGGAGATGATTGCAGGTGTTGAAAGCGGCTACTTCTTGCAGGGAATTGGTTTTGGGGGACAGGCAGATTCCAATGCCGAATTCATGTTTGGCGTACGGGAAGCGCATCGGATCACACGCGGAAAAACCTCCGAGCTCGTGCGCGGAGTAACCATCTCTGGAAACGCCTTCGGGGTACTGACCTCTGTGGACGCAGTGGGGGAAGACTTCCGGTGGGGACTCGGAGCCGGATACTGCGGAAAGGGACAACCGGCGAAAGTGGACGCAGGCGGTCCGCACATCCGCTGTGTGGTCACGATTGGGGGACGACAATAATGGAGGAAATATCCCTCCTTGAGCGATGCCAACAGGCATTGGAATTGACTCGTCGACAGGGCGCCGATGCCGTGGAAATCTATGGGCAGTGCGCCCGGACTATCACCATCACGCTTGAAAAACACGACCTGCAGACCACCCGTACTCATCAGGAAACGATGATTGGCGTACGGGCGATGGTCGATAGGAAACAGGGCTTCGCCTGCTCCAACGATTCGCAGAACCTTGAACCAACCTGCTCAGATGCGGTGAAACTGGCCAAGGCATCCCCGGCCGATGAGCATAATCTGCTTCCAGATGCTACCGAGATTACTTACGTAGAGGGCATCTACGATGAGGCGGCGCAAGAGTTCACCGTTGATCAAGCACTGGCGTACGCGATCCAGATGCTCACCATTGCCACCCAGATGGACCGACGGTTGATCCTTGGGGACGGCCTTTTCTCCGTGGAAATCGGCGAAAGAGCCATTGTGAACAGCAAGGGTCTGCGTTGCAGCGAAAAGGGGAGCCTGTTCAGCTATTTCGCTCTGGCCACGGCCCGCGAAGGGGACAGAGTCTCCAACATGGACTATCAGTTCGACGCCTCTCGCACGGTCTCTGGAATCGACGTGGGCCCAATCACGCGACGCGCGTGCGAAAATGCCCTGGGCTCCCTCGGTGCAACGAGCGGGGAGACCTTCAAGGGCACCGTCCTCCTCTCTCCAAACGCGGCCCAATCAATCCTTAGTCGATTGATCCTGTTCCAGATCAACGCGAAGAACGTGCTTCGTGGCATGAGCCGCTGGGGAGAAGAAATCGGAAACTCCGTTTCAGCGCCGATGTTGTCGATCGTCGATGATGGTCTTCTACCCGGTGGAGTCGGTACTGCATCGTTCGACCGCGAAGGGGTGGCACACCGACGGATCGACCTCATTCGAGACAGTCGTCTCGTCTCCCTAATGCACAACAGTTACAGTGCCAATGCGATGGAAGGGGAAAACACCGGTCACGCCAGTGGGTCCGCACGCTCGATTCCGGGGATCGGACCGACGAACCTCGAGATCCTCCCCGGCAAGGCATCAAAAGACGAGTTGATTGCCGAAACCGAGCAGGGGCTAGTGGTGACGCGATTCTCCGGAACGGTCGACCCGGTCTCTGGAGATTTCTCCGGGGTTGCCAAAGGGGCCTATCTCATCAAACGCGGAAAGATCGACCGCCCGGTCACGGGGACGCTCGTTGCAGGCAATGGCTTCGAAGCCCTGAGGAGCCTCTCGGGGATCTCCAAAGAGCGGGAACGCGTGTTCAGCTTCACCCTTCCCTACCTGCGCCTGGAGGGACTCTCAGTCACAGCGGGATGAACTCCCAGGTGACTTTTCTAAACCACGACGTGAACCTATGAGTGTATTGCGAGACCGACTCTTCGGAATACGGTATGCTTGTATCCATGATCCCTGGCCAAGCGATGCGAACGCTGATCCTGCTCAGCGCGGCGATCACTCTGGGAGGATGCCTTTCGGTATCGTCGATCGCCGTCACTCCGCCGCCGCCGGATTGGACCGCCCCCGGCCTTCCTTCCATTTCTCCGACCGAGGAGCTGGTCTACCGCGAAGGACAGATCCCTTTACTCACTGACGATCTTGTGGATACGCGGGTGATCGGGTGTGATCTCCTCGTGCGCAGCACGGGGATCCAGGTTATTGGATGCGAGTTCGTCGATTCACGCCTGCTCGTCGAAGGAGCGGCCGACCTCGTGATCGAGAACTGCATCTTCCGCGATCGCTATCGCCGCGAGGAGGCGGCGATCAGCCTGTATCGGGCGATTCGACCCGCGGTCCGCAATTGTTTGATTGAGAACAACTACATCGGAATCGGTGCACACGAGTCGGTCGGCGTGTTGATTGAAGGGTGCACGTTTCGCGACAACGACGGCCACAATGCAATCACCATCGATCTGGGAACGACCAGCCAGATTCGAAGCTGCTTTTTCACCAACAGTTTTCCGCACGCCGTCCTCGTCGGAACGGGGAAGCCGCGGGGGAGCATCACCATCGAGGACAACCGGATCGAGTACAGCGTCGAGGATGCGATCAACTTCGAGAATTTTTCGTCATCCGAACCAAGCTTCGTCCGCGGCAACGTCATCCTGCACACTGGTTGGGCCGGGATCAACGTCGAGTACCGAAGCTGGGACGCCAACCTCATCATCGAGAACAACTACATTTCTTCCTCGGGAACGGACCTCAGCGCGTTCCCCCGGCATCCCCACCAGCCGGAGCCCTACTCCGAGGGCTGGAAGCACGGGATCCTGCTCGAGGACTGCTCCGGTGTCACCGTGCGCGGCAACACGATCGTCGACTGCGAGGAAACGGGGATCGAGCTCGTCAACGCGCGCGAGATTGTGCTGGAATCCAACCACGTCGTAGGATGCGACATTGGCATCGCCCTACGAACGTACAACGAAGGCTTACTGACTCGCCCCATCTTTCCACTACCCGAGACCGAAGCCGGCCCTTCCAGCGCCTCGGCCCAAGACAACACGTTCGAAAGAAACACCACAGCCGACTGGCAGATCGAGCCCAGGTGCGAGGTGAAATAGGAGACCTGGCGACCGGTCTTCGCTGAATCTAGGCTTTTGAATGAAGGCCGGCGTTCCAGTAGTTTCCGTGAAGCCTTCCCCCACAGTCGGCCGAGCGAGTGGGCTTCTCTGACTATTGAAACCTGGCCGCTTCACTACTACCACAAAGTGGTACGCCCACACCTACGTACAGATCTGCCGGTTCTTCACCGACGACATCTTAAGGACAGTCGAGCATATCGGCCTCGCCCAGCTTGATGTCGTTGCCCTCTCCCCCCTTACTGCTCGAATCCAAGACCGCCTGCGAGGCATGTGGGAGGAGTAGACAATAGCCGATTCATCACCCGTCCTCGTGTCGATTGCACTTCTTCGGCACTCCGTCCAGTGGACAGGTAAGAAATGGGTATTGTGTCACCTGATTTCCATGGCCAACAGCCTCCTGTAGAAGCGCCAAGCAGCCAAGGCGGATGAGAGGGCGGCAGCTGCAGCGACGATGGACAGAAGAAGACCTACAAGAACCAGAAGCTGCGCGTTGTCGGCAGTGATCGAAGTTGCAGTCTGGGCCAAAACCGGTGGCATGAGAGATCGCCTCTGGCTTCCACTTTCGCACTGAAGCATGCTTGAGGTTCTATGGGACGACTTTCCCGAAGTACGGGTATAGCCTGTAGTACCTTTCGTACTGCTCCATCTTCCTTCTACTGGCTTCTTCTTCAGTATCTCCCTCAATCAGGTATCCCAGCTTGCCAAGACATGCCTCTCCATTCGCTTGCTTCGATGGCAGTATCCCTTCGAGATGCAGTCTCTCCTTTGTCGTGAGAATTGGCACGTCGATTTCGTCCATTGCGTCAGGGTCGGCAGAGCAATAGTGGCAATGCTCCTGGAAGTGCAGCGCCAGCGAATCTCGCTCCTCTTCGCGACAAATCAGCCCGGTCTTGCTCAGCATGATTGTCCCATCTGAGTACTTGACGGTGTGGAGAGGCAGGAAAGCCTTTGGTCTGCTGCACGAAGCTTCTGCCACTGCTCGTATCATCCGGGCCAGCAGTTGTGGAAACTCCTCGGGTGAGAAACTCCTCCAATGGAACCATTCCGCACGAAATGCAGCTTCGTCGACGGCCATATCGGTCCGGTACAAATCCCTCAGCCGCTCGAACTCAGCTCTCTTGGCACTTGGCACCCTGGGTGGGCACCGCTTTCGTGAGACTCCTAGATCGTAGATCGGCGTTTCCGCACGCACGGTGACGCGTATTAGGCTGCCAGGAACGGCCTTGCGAACGATGTCGGCTAGTTCGCTGAGGGATTCTCGACGCATTTCGGTGTAGTCCATCCAGATAGCCACCGGTTTGTCACTCGGGAAGCTCGTTGCAATGTAGTCGCCGAGTGGGCCGTGCACGCACACCATTCTGCTAGAGCAAAGATGGAATAGCTGCCGCTTATGTGTCTCTTCGTCCCTCTCTACACAAACAAGCTCCATTTGCGGGAACTCCTGTGAGAGCAAACGG
The DNA here is from genome assembly GCA_964504085.1 of uncultured Thermotogae bacterium. Lineage (GTDB taxonomy): Bacteria > Bipolaricaulota > Bipolaricaulia > UBA7950 > UBA9294 > CAZDDA01. Next base: position 12,235 of record CAZDDA010000032.1, read on the forward strand.
AAATCCTCCAAAAAGGGGCCGCCCAAGCCAACGTATGTGTCGGGCAGCTTCGAGCCGTGGAGTTCCAAAGTGCGAAGCAGCTCCAGGAAGAGCAAGCGATCAACTGCCTTGTTTGGCCGGAGGTGGTAGGCTGGGTGTTTGGATTGCGACAGACGAGTCATCCCTCGGCCTCCTCCAGGATTAGATCGAAGCACTTCTCACCCACTTCGTTGGGCTCGTGGTCCGGCTCATCGAAGAGGTACTTGGATACCCGACGAACCTGGTTGCGCGGCTTCTTAAAAGACATGCGCTCTTCCTTCCATTGCGTTTTCGGCCGTGGGAGCGTAGGCTTGTGCTGTTTCCCAGTCAAAAAGCCTTTTGTGCTCGCTGTCTAGACTCTGGACGCCTTGGCACGGGGGAATTACAGGGACACACACCACAACTACCGATGGGAGAGGGTGTGTGTCCCCCGATCTCCATCGCAGGCGTCCCGAGCGGGTACCGCGCGCTTGCTCGATTCGCTCCACTTCGGTATCGTGGTTGCAGGAACACAAAGGACGAAAAAGGACTGCGAGGGGTGTTCGATGACACAACCAGTGGAAACGGCAAACATGGCGCTGTTCTGCGACTTCGAGAACATCGCACTGGGTGCGAAGGAGGCGGAGTTTCCGAAGTTCGACATCGGCAAGGTGCTCGAGAAGCTTCTGCTCAAAGGGAACATCGTTGTGAAGAAGGCCTACTGCGACTGGGCGCGGTACAAGGAGTTCAAGGCCCCGATGCACGAGGCGTCGTTCGAGCTGATCGAGATCCCGCACGTGAGGCAATCCGGCAAGAACTCGTCCGACATCCGGATGGTCGTCGACGCCCTCGATCTGTGCTACACGAAGGAGCACGTCGATAC
>CAZDDA010000033.1:0-13000 GCA_964504085.1 uncultured Thermotogae bacterium
GAACTCCAAGCGGCATTTTCTGCCGGTGTAAACGGGGCGACCGCCGAGAACCTGAAGGCCGCGGCCGGTGGCGAGCACCACGAGTGGGAAAGTATGTATCCGGGCTTTGCCCAAGTAGCGCGTGAAGAAGGATTCGGTGAGATCGCAGACGTACTCGAAGCAATTGCGGTGGCAGAGAAGCAGCACGAACGGCGCTATCTTGGTCTGCTAAAGAACGTCGAGAAGAAGACGGTGTTCAAGAAGGACCAGCCGGTCGTATGGCGGTGCCGCAACTGCGGGTATCTGCACGAGGGGACCGAGGCGCCGCAGGAGTGCCCGGCCTGTGCTCACGAGCAGGCGCACTTCGAACTGCTGGCTGAGAATTGGTGAGAACCTATAGTGCTTAACGGAGAAAGAGCGCGACAAACACGGTCGCGAGAAGGAGGGACCGATGATCGGTGAACGCATGCAGGATGCGATGAACGAGCAGATCAAGCACGAGTTTGAATCGGCGTATCTCTATCTTTCCATGGTCGCGTATTTCGAGGCGACAGGCGCGGAAGGGATGGCACAGTGGATGCGCGCGCAGACGCAGGAAGAGGTCGGTCATGCGATGCGATTCTTCAGTCACATCACCGAGCGTGACGGCCGGGTCGAGCTGCACGCGTTGGCTCAACCGAAGAAGGAATGGTCCTCACCGCTTGAGGCATTCCAAGCGGCTTACGAGCACGAGCAGTTCATCACCGGCAAGATCAACAATCTAGTGAAGATAGCGTCCGAGGAAGGGGATCACGCAGCGAACATCATGTTGCAGTGGTTCGTGACCGAGCAAGTGGAGGAAGAGGCCTCAACATCGAGAGTGGTACAGATGCTGGAGCAGGTCGGCGACTCGGGAACCGGACTGCTCATGGTCGACCGAGAATTGGGTACGCGCACGGCAGTAGAGCCAACCGCCGAAGAGGAAAGCACCGCATAGGTCTCGCTCTTGAAGGGAGGCAGAATGGCGTTCACCGTTGTGACCGACTCCGGGAAGCTGAACCAGGCGCTGTTTCAGGTGACTCACGGCCTGTACATTCTCACCGCCGCATCCGGCGATCGCTTGAACGGACAGTGTCTCGACGCACTGATGCAGGTGACCAACGCTCCGCCGCGGATCGCGATCGGCGTCAACAAGGGATCGCTTACCCACGAGATGATCGCCGAGACTGGCCAACTCGTCGTCAACGTCCTCGACAAGGAGGATCAGCGATGTCCGGAGGTGATCAAACACTTCGGTTTCCAATCGGGACGCACGGTGGACAAGTTTGAGGACATCGCCTATGAGCTGGGGAAAACCGGCATCCCGATTCTTCCCAACGCGGTGGCGTTTTACGAGTGTCGTGTCCTTTCGAAGATGACGCTCGATCTTGAGACGCACTCGCTGTTTGTCGCCGAGGTTGAGCGTGCCGGTACGAGGGCAACAGGGAAGCCACTGACCTACAACGAGTACCGAGAGACGATCAGGAAAAGGAGCTAATCATGGAGAAATGGGTGTGTACTGTTTGCGGGTATGTTTACGATCCGGCGATCGGCGATCCCGACAACGGAATCGAGGCCGGCACGGCATTCGAAGATCTTCCCGACAGCTGGGTGTGCCCGCTGTGCGGGGTCGGCAAAGACATGTTCGAAAAGGAGACCTAGGGAACCCCGGACAAAACCTCGTGGGCCCACGGTAAACCAAGACGACGAGAAGGAGGCCAGTTTGCAGGCAAAAGAAATGGGTCCTGGCATTCACTGGGTGGGAGCAATCGATTGGGACCGTCGGCTGTTCGACGAGCTGATCCCTCTGCCCGATGGGACGAGCTACAACGCCTACCTGGTGAAGGGAAGCGAAAAGATCGCACTGATCGACACCGTCGATCCGGCCAAGTCCGACGTGTTGATGGAACTGCTTGATACGGTTCCGCGGCTCGACTATCTCATCGTGCAGCACGTGGAGCAGGATCACTCCGGGTCGGTGCCGGCAGTACTTGACCGCTATCCACAAGCGCGCGTCCTTTGTACGCCCAAGGCAAAGGGGATGATCGTCGATCACCTCCACGTGCCAGAAGATCGGATCACGACTGTCGAGAATGGGGAGGTGCTTTCGCTCGGGGATCGCACGCTCGAGTTTATCCACGCGCCGTGGGTACACTGGCCGGAGACGACGCTCACCTATCTGCGCGAAGACAAGGTACTGTTCACGTGCGACCTATTTGGCTCGCATCTTGCCACAACCGACCTCTATGCCAACGATCGTGAGCGGGTCTACGAAGCGGCAAAACGCTACTACGCCGAGATCATGATGCCGTTTCGGACGATCATCGAGAAGCATCTTAAAGCGCTGCAACGCTACGAGATTGCGACGATCGCGCCTAGCCACGGCCCCGTGTACGACGATCCTTCGTTCATCCTCGATGCATATCGAACCTGGGTCCTCGACCCTCCAAGAAACCTCGTGGTTCTTCCCTACACCTCGATGCACGGAAGCACGGCGGTGATGGTGGAGCGCCTGGTCGCCTCGCTGGCCGAACGAGGCGTGCGCGTCGAGCCGTTCAACATGACGGTGACCGATCTGGGAAGATTGGCGATCAACTTGGTGGACGCCGCGACAATCGTGTTCGGTGCACCGACCGTGCTCACCGGTGCCCATCCCAATGTGATCCTCGCGGCCTATCTGACGAGCGCTTTGCGGCCGAAGCTGAAGACCGCAGGGATCATCGGCTCATACGGATGGGGCGGAAAGGCACCCGAGCAGCTAAAAGGGCTGATGGGCTCGCTCAAGGTGGAGTGGCTCGATCCGGTGATGTGTCGGGGTCTGCCCACGAAAGAGGACCTGGATGCCCTCGACCGCCTGGCCGATGCAATCGCTGAAAGGCACGAGGAGCTGTAGTATCATGCTCGATCTTAACGTCGTTATCGCTGGGGCGGCAGGAGAAGGAGTCCAGACGATCGGGGACGTTGTTTCCCGCACTCTGCTCGCACTCGGCTACCCTGTCTTCACAACCCAGGAGTACGAATCGCGCATCCGCGGCGGGACGACCAGCTACCGTGTGCGGGTGAGTGACGTGGTTCAAAACGCCCCGCGGCACGAAGCCGATGTGCTCCTCGCCCTGAATAAAGAAGCACAGAGGCACTATGCCCCCAGCCTGGACGAAAGAGGAATCCTCCTCGCCGAGGAAGGAGACAGCGCCCGAACAGTGACTGTCCCATTCACGCAGATCGCCAACGAACGGTTGGGTCAGAAGATATACGCCAATTCCGTTGCCGCGGGCTCTCTGTTGGCAATCCTCGGTGGTGAACTCCACCCGTTGGAGAAGGTTCTGGGGGCCACGTTTGCCTCAAAAGGAGACGAGACCGTCCGGGCCAACCTCGACGCGGCACGTGCCGGCTACGATGCAGCGCTCGCGGCAAGCGGCGAAAACCGCCCTCTGGCCGAACTTCCCACGCGCGAGAAAGGCCACACCCTGGTCTCCGCAAACGAGGCAATCCCGTTGGCCGCGGCCTACGCCGGATGCCGGTTCATCTCCGCCTATCCGATGTCACCGTCGACCGGGATCATCACCGCGCTGTCCCGCGACAAGGACCTGGGCGTGTTCGCCGAGCAGGCGGAGGACGAGATCGCGGCGGTCAACATGGCGATCGGTGCCAGCTACGCCGGTGCCCGGACGATGACCGCCACCTCTGGAGGAGGTTTCGCCCTCATGACCGAGGCGGTCAGCCTCGCCGGGATGACCGAGACGCCGATCGTGCTCGTGCTCGCGCAGCGGCCGGGCCCGGCGACCGGCCTTCCCACGCGCACTGCGCAGGAGGATCTCCTGTTTGCCATCCACGCAGGCCACGGCGAGTTCCCCAAGCTCGTGTTCGCCCCGTGCGACCCACAGGATGCCTTTCACAAGACCGTGCGCGCGTTCAACCTCGCCGATCAGTATCAGATCCCCGTCATCATCCTCACCGATCAGTTTCTCGCCGATTCCCGCTTCTCGTTCGAGCACTTCGAGATCGGCGCGATCGGCCCGCAGACCCATCTGGCCGATCCTCAAGCGATCACGGAGTACAATCGGTATCGCCTCACCGAAGATGGAATATCGCCGCGGCTGTACCCCGGCCAGAGCGAACATCTCGTCTGCCTGGACAGTGACGAGCACACCGAGGCCGGCCACATCACCGAGAATCTTGCTTCCACGCGACCGGCGATGGTGGAAAAGCGACTCGCCAAGCTACAGCGATTGAAGCAGGAGACTGCTCCGCCTGAGGAGACGTTCCTTGAAGATGCGGAGGCAATCCTCATCGGCTGGGGCTCCACACGCAACGCGATCGCCGAAGCGATAGAAGACCTGCGACAACAAGGCAGGCACGTCGGCGCGATCCACTTCACCGAGGTGTGGCCGCTTCCCAACTACGTCTTCCCGGAAGGAATACGCACCATCGTCGTTGAAGGAAACGCCACCAGCCAATTCGCGCAGTTGTTGCGCGCCGAATACGGGTTGTCGGTGGAAGAGACGGTGCACCGCTTCGACGGGCTGCCGATCAGTGCGGAGGACATCAGGAGGAGATTCGATGGCCGAACTTGAGAGCTATCAAAACGACGTCGAAAACCAGTGGTGTCCCGGCTGTCCCAACTTCGGGATTCTCACCGCGCTGAAAACAGCACTCGTGAAGCTCGATAAGGCACCACACGAGGTGTGTCTCGTATCGGGCATCGGCCAGGCCGCCAAGCTGCCACATTACTTGAAGTGCAACGTGTTCAACGGCCTGCACGGCCGCGCGATCCCAGCAGCGATCGGCATTCACGTTGCCAATCCGAAGTTGACGACCATCGTCACCACCGGTGAAGGCGACTGCTACGGCGAGGGAGGAAACCACTTCCTGCACGCGCTGCGGCGCAACCCCGACATCACCGTAATCGTGCACAACAACCGCTGCTACGCCCTCACCAAGGGGCAGGCCTCGCCGACAACGCCGCCCGGTGAACAGACACGCCTGCAGTTTGACGGCGTGCAACTGCAACCGGCCCAGATGCTCGCCACCGCGATCGTGCACGGTTGTACGTTCGTCGCCCGCGGCTTCGCCGGTGAAATCGATCATCTCAGTGAACTTCTCGCTTCGGCCATCTCCCATCCCGGCCTGTCAATCGTCGATGTGATCCAGCCGTGCATCACCTGGGGGAAACATCCTGTCAGTTGGTACAAAGAGCGGATTGAGATCCTTGATCCGGAGCACGATCCAAGAGACACGACCTCAGCACTCAAGCTGGCGATGGAAGGGAAGGAGCGGATTCCGATCGGCGTGTTGTACGAAGAAGCTCCACAGTCGCTGTTCGCGGCGAGCTATCGCAAACGCGTGGGAAAGCAACCGCTCGCCGAACTGACGCCAATCGGAAGAGATGTCGTTGAAGAAAAAGTAAAACAGTACCGGGAACAACAACCAACGTAAATGGAAACTCTCGTTTAGAGAGGCTACCGCAAAAGATCCCATAGGAGGTGGATCATGGCAAAGGTAGCACGAGAAATGGTGGAACGGGCAGGAGTCAACGTCGACCAACTGGTGGAACTGTTGGTGAAGAACGCCGCCGCGGAGCTGACCACCTACTACTACTATACAATTCTACGCTGCAACCTGATCGGACTCGACGGAGAAGGGATCAAGGAGATCGCAGAGGCGGCGCGCATCGAGGATCGCAACCACTTCGAGGCGCTCGTTCCCCGCATTTACGAACTGGGAGGCCAACTCCCGCGGGACATGAAGGCGTTTCACGACGTCTCCGCCTGTCCCCCGGCGTACCTGCCGGAGGATCTGACGGACGTCGACGCAATCCTGAAAGTGCTCGTGGAAGCGGAGCGCTGTGCCGTGCGCGGCTACACTCAAATCTGCAACATGACCGCCGGGAAGGACCATCGCACCTACGACCTTGCTCTGGCAATCCTCAATGAGGAAATCGAGCACGAGTCGTGGTTCTCCGAATTCCTTGGCGAAGGCCCCTCCGGGCATTTCATGCGCCGCGGCGATACGTCTCCGTTCGTATCCAAGTTCCTGAAGTAGGAGAAAGAAAGAGGGGCTGCGCACTGGTGCGACTCCCCTTCTTTCCCACAGTTAGACACGGCATACGTTAGAGAAATGAGACCGTTCAGCAAAGTGGAGCTGGCGCGATACGACGGAATGAATGACAGGCCCGCCTACGTCGCCTGCAACGGGAAGGTCTACGACGTATCGACAAGCTTCCTGTGGCAGAAAGGGGATCATCAGGTTCTTCACCGGGCCGGAGCGGATCTCACCGAGGCGCTGCAGCGGGCGCCGCACGGTGAGGATCTACTCGAACGACTTCCCGTGGTGGGAACCCTCGAAAGCGACCAACGCACAAAAGAAAGAAGATAGGAGACCAACATGCGCAAGATGACAAAGGAGTTCCTGGAGACAGCGTTCACCGGAGAGAGCATGGCCCACATGCGCTATCTGATCTTTTCCGAGAAAGCGGAAAAGGAGGGAAAACCGAATCTGGCGCGGCTGTTTGCGGCAATCGCCTACGCCGAGCAGGTACACGCCACCAATCACTACCGGGAACTCTCAATGATCAAACAATCACCAGACAACCTGCAGACGTGCATCGACGGCGAGACCCACGAGGTGGAGGAGATGTATCCAGTCTACCACAACGCGGCACAGTTTCAGAACGAGCCCGGCGCGGCCCGCTCCACCCACTACGCGTTGGAGGCGGAGAAGATCCACGCCGTGATGTACACCGACGCCAAGAAGACCGTTGTGAAAGGCACAGACATCGAGATCGGCAAGGTATCCATCTGCCCGGTCTGCGGCTACACCGTGGAAGGCGAGGCACCGGAGTTCTGCCCGGTGTGTGGCGCACCCCGGGAGAGCTTCCGGCGCTTTTAAAACCAAATAATCTTCAGAAAGGAGAACACCATGCGAATCGGAGATCTAATCAAGACGGAGAAACAGGAAGGAAAGGAAAAACACGTGCCGGTGATCGAACTCGTCTCTTGTCCCGACTGCAGCGACAAGATCGTCAAGATCACCGTGGGGAAAGAGGTGGCTCATCCGAACACGGTTGAGCACCACATCAAGTGGATCGCCCTGTACGGGGTGAAGAGCGGACTCGCGGTGCACGTGGGCACATTCGACCTGGGACCCACCTACGGAGTCCCGACGGTCACCGCTCATGTAAATCTCGGCGAGTTGAGCGAACTGATCGCCGTGGAGTACTGCAACATCCACGGCCTGTGGGAAGGATCACTGACCCTGTAGGCTTAAGAAAGGAGGCCGACATGGCGGAAGAAGGCAAGACCTACGTGTGTGACATCTGCGGTCAAGAGGTCAAGGTGACCAAATCCGGGATGGGAACGCTCGTCTGCTGCGACCAGCCGATGCGGCTTGCGAAGTGAGCCGTCCGGGCTGAATAGGATCCAAGCGCGTGCCGGCCTTCATTCCGAGGTCGGCACGTTTTCTTTTCCAAGGAGGTTTCACGATGATCCAGCCGATCAACCCGCTCATTGAGGCCCGCCGTGCCAAGCGGGCACTGTCCACCGACCCGGTCTCTGCGGAAGAGGTCGAGCTGCTCATCCGAGCGGCCCACTTGGCGCCGTCGTGCTTCAACAATCAGCCGTGGCGGTTCATCGTCATCGACGATCCCCAGACGCTCGCGGCCGTCAAGGAAACAATGCCCACGGGCAACTACTGGACCGCTCCGGCGCCGGTGATCATCGCCGTGGCCTCCCAGCGCGATCTCGACTGCACGCTCTCCGACAATCGCGACTACTTCCTCTTCGGCTGCGGGATGGCCGTGGGCAACCTGATGATCCAGGCAACGCAGATGGATCTCGTCGCCCACCCCATCGCCGGCTACAACCCTGTAGGGGTCAAAGAAATCCTGGGGATTCCCGAAGAGTACACCCTGATCACCCTCGTCATCGTCGGCCGATCCGGAGACGTCTCCCCGCTCTCCGACCAACATCGCGAGATCGAGCTCGGGCCCAGGGATCGAAAGCCGCTCTCCGAAGTGATGGCAAGGAATCACTTTGCGCTTTCGCAAGGATCGTGACACGGCACATCGGAGAAAACGGCGGCCGAACTTCGGGCGTAGCGACGTTTCGGTACGTTTGTTCAGATGAATCGATGAGCCAACGCTATTGTGATTGGGCCACTTCTGGCATCTACGGCATCAAACCGGCCTTCCCCCTCGATGTCACGGGCAACAGCTCAACAATCGCAATCAACAACCCTCCCAATAAGACCGACACCCAGATCCTCGCCGAGTTCGTTATCGGGATGAGAACGACGCTTCCGTAGAGGGGACACCCCGCGCTCGTAGGCGCTTGCAAGAAGTCAACCGAAACAGACGGTGCACGCACAGCATCAAACCGCAGGGGCAGTCCCCGTAGTAGACGCAACAGAAAACGGATACACTGCCACTGCTGTATCATTCTAAGCCACCGCTAGAAAGAAGGCCCATGAACATGTCAGTCGTCCCCCGATATCGCCTTTCCCCCCTGTACAACATCTCCCGCGTCATCAAGGGGGGCTGGCAGCTCGCCGGCGGGCATGGACCCATCGAGCAACAGCAGGCGCTTGCAGACATGCGATTGTATGTCCGGGCCGGTATCACCACCTTCGATTGTGCCGACATCTACACGGGAGTGGAGACGCTCATCGGCGAGTTTCTACACCGCTATCGCGATGACTTTCGCAGTGGCGCGCTCCCTGAGGTGCAGATTCATACCAAATACGTGCCCGATCTTGATTCGCTTTCATCCCTATCCAAGGCAAATGTGGAATCGATTATCGATCGATCTCTGCGTCGCCTCGGTGTCGCCCGCCTGGATCTGGTCCAGTTCCATTGGTGGGACTACGACATCCCCGGCTACGTAGAGGCCGCAAACCACCTAAAAGAACTACAACAAGCAGGCAAGATCAAGCACATCGGCGCCACCAATCTCGACGTGCCGCACCTCAAGGAGCTTTTGGATGCAGGCGTGCCTGTCGTGTCCAACCAAGTGCAGTACTCGGTGCTCGATCATCGTTCCGAGCGGGGCATGATCGAACTGTGCGAGCGGCACAATATCTCTCTTTTGTGCTACGGAACCGTTGCCGGCGGTTTTCTGTCGGATCGCTATCTGGGTACACCCTCTCCACGGCCGCCGTTTGAGAACCGCTCGTTGACCAAGTACAAGCTGATCATCAGTGATTTCGGTGGTTGGGAGCTTTTTCAGAAGTTGCTTGGGATCTTGAGACAAATCGCGGACAAGCATGGCGCGTCCATTGCGGCTGTCGCTACCCGCTATGTCCTACAGAAAAGGTGCGTCGCCGCTGCCATTGTCGGTGCACGGCACGCCGGACACTTGGCCGATACGCTCCGTCTGTTCAACTTCGAGCTGGACGAGGAGGACCTGTCCGCAATCAGGCGGGTCACCGATGAAGCAACAGGACCAACAGGGGATGTATACTCTCTCGAACGGATGAAGGGTGGCAAGCATGCTGCAATCATGAAGTACGGCTTGAATCGACAGGTAGTGAAATAGGAGGCGTCTCCGCGTGGAAACCACACTTTGTCTGCATTCCACCGTGACGCCCACCGCCAAGAGAGATCCAGACAGCAGAATGTGGGCGGACTGTTCTACTTGACAACCCGCAGGAGTCTCTATATAGTGAACTTTAAGATGGTAGAGATGAACGCGCAGGGAATAGACTTTTGTGATGCCGGCTCGTTCTTTCTCTATCTGAATTGGTGGCACAACACCGGCTTCCTTGTGTCCGCCTAGCACAGCAGGCCGCACAAACAGGAAAGCCGGGAGAAGACTACAGGCAATGCCTGTAGTTTTGTTTTTATTGAGAGCAGGAGGTGATGAGAAGAAAACCATGCCCGTCGGACGCAAGGTGAAAATCTTCCCAACCCAGCCATGAGTGAACCTGGCAGGGTGACTGCCTGAAGGAGGTCGATTCGTATGAGTAGAAAGGCTGTTCAAGCGTTGGCTGTCTCTTTTGCATTGCTAATAGCAAGTATAGGGGTCGTCAGTTTCCCTGAGACGAATCCCAGATACGGCGGCACCCTGCGCGTCGCGCTCAGGATGGAACCCGAGACGTTGGACCCGCATGTCACCGGAAACGAAGACCCCTACACGATAATGATGAACATCTTCGACACACTGGTTTACAAAGACAAGGACGGCGAGTTTCGGCCGGGGTTGGCTGAAGCGTGGTTGTGGAACACAGAAGGTACGCTTTACACATTCAAACTGCGTCCTCATGTGACCTTTCATGATGGCACCCCCTGCAATGCTGAGGCCATAGTGTACAATTTTGAGCGCATAGTTGATCCGGCCACCAAATCGAAGTTTGCTGCATCGATTCTTGGCCCCTATGAATCCTCTCGGGCAGTGGATGAACTGACGGTTGAAGTTGGCTTCAGAGAGCCGATTGCCCCGACCGCACTCCTCGATAGTCTGAGTCAAGCCTGGGTGAGCATCGTTTCGCCGGCCGCCGCAGACAAGTGGGGCCCCGATGACTTTGGGCGACATCCTGTTGGAAGTGGGCCCTTCGTTTTCAGCGATTGGACTCCCCAAGGCCGGATAACTCTGGTACGCAATGAGGCGTACAGTTGGGCCACTCCCGCCTTCGACCATTCCGGGAAGGCATATCTTGATCAGGTGGTTTTCGTAGTCGTCCCCGAAGATGCAACCCGTGCCGCCACTCTTGAAACCGGGGAGATTGATGTTGGATTGCAGCTCGGTGAAGAGGCGGTCGACGTACTTCCGGCACAAGGGCTGAAAATCGTGAGTGGCGATATCCCCGGGTGCCCGATCGTCTTCTGGATGAATACAAGGAATTCAATACTGTCTGACGCGCGGGTGCGCCAAGCCATCCTCTACGCTTTTGACTCCCGCTTGCTGGCCGAGACTGTGTACAGAGGGACTGTCGGCTCGTCCTACGGTCCAATAGGACCGACAACATGGGCCTATGACCCTTCCGTAGAGTCAATGTACCCGTACAGCCCAGAGCGGGCCGGTGAACTCCTCGATCAAGCCGGATGGACAATGGATGAGAAAACGGGCGTTCGGGAGAAGGCTTCTGAAAAACTGGAGCTTGATCTCTATGACATGTTTGACAAACGACGGGGTGAGTTCCTGCAAGCCCTCCTGCGGGATGTTGGTATCAAGCTCAATGTGCATGTCGTCTCAGGCGACGTCTTATGGCAGGTCTACGTTGAGGGCACCGCGGCGTTGGCTTCCCTTTGGATGACCTACAGCGATCCCGATGTGCTGCGCCTTGTCTTTCACTCATCAAGTATCGATGGCGGGTACAACTTCTCCGGTTATCAAGACGCGGATTTGGACCGGCAACTCAGCGCCGCAGTTGGAGAGACAGATTCAACCCTGCGCAAGGAACTCTACTCCGACATCCAGCAATTGATCATGTCGAAGGCGCTGATAGTCCCAGTGACCGCCCGCCGTTCGCATAACGGGGTGAGCCCCAGCATCGGAGGGTTCCGATTGGATCGGGGGCAGTTCCCAGTCCTGTTCGACGTCTATCTCTAATGAACTAGCTCTTCAGGACGAATAGAATGGTCCAGGCAGGTGGGAACCGTTTCACCACCTGCCTGTTCCTGGGCAGGACAGGTGGCGGTCTACGGTCCAAACCATTGAGCTGTTGCGTGTCCCGAAGAAAGAAGCCATCAATTCTGTTTGAGGAGGACATGATGTTGAATACGTTGTTCAAGGATGCCGGACCTGGACGTTCTGAAGCGTGGGTAGACGTCACCACACTCTCAACGGGCAACGAGGTCAGGATTCCTGTCATACTGCTGAGAGGTGCGCATGAAGGGCCTACGCTCTACATAGGCGCTGTGATGCACGGCACGGAGTTGAACGGGATCGGGGTCATGATGAAACTGCTCGCGTCTGTCGATGTCGGCGAACTCGCCGGCAAGCTTCTGATGGTCCCTGTGCAGAATCCTATCGCTTTTCAGCACAAGACTCACGAGCTCCCAACGGAGGTGTATCATGTCTCCTCCGCAAACGTCTACACGGCATTCCCAGGATCGCCTTTGGGGGACATCAGCGACCGCATTGCGTATGCCCTCTTCCAACTTGTCCTGTCATCGGACTACGCGATCGACTTGCACACTGGAGGAACCAGCTCCAACTACCTCGCCCAAACTTTCTGTTTCTTCTCGGGGGGACAGCACGGCGAGACAGCCAGAGAGCTGGCCAAGGTGTTCGGGACTCCCGTTGTAATAGACAAGGAATCTGGCCTCTGGGTAAGGGAGAACATGTTCCACGAAGCGGCCCGAAGTCAGGGAGTGCCTACTTTTGGAGCCGAACTGGGCACGGGGGGTTGTCTTGAGTCCGATTTCGTAGAGAAGGGATATCAAGGGATCGTAAACGTTCTCCGTTACCTGAAGATGCTCCCAGGTCTTCCCGAGCCGAATCCAGGCCAGGTCGTCATTGATCAAATCCTCCCATTGACGGCCTCCCAGGGAGGCATCGTCGAACACTGTGTCGAACTGGGGGCACGTGTCACAAGAGGGCAGACGATTGCCCGAATCTACAACTTGCATCTGGCAGCGATCGAGGACCTACAGGCGCCAGAGGATGGCATCGTATATGTACAAAGTCGGTATCCCACGGTTAACGGAGGAGAGGAAGAGGTCGTGGTGGTCGGAGTACCGAAGGGATGACTCTCCGAAATCTTTACCCCGATTCTCGCTAGACACCTTGCTCCAAGGAGGGAGAAATCCAAATGGTCATGCTTGATGAAGTTCAAGTAGCCCCAAACTCAAAACGTTCCTGGGACATGCCGGTAGGCGAAACGATCGTCGGGAAGATCACGGCCCCGATTACTGTGGTCAATGGTGCTCAGGAAGGGCCCACCGTTGCCGTCCTGGCCGGTTGTCACCCAGGGGAGATCAACGGAATCATGACTTCCGTCCAACTGGCGAAGGAAACGAAACCCGAAACTCTATCAGGGCGGCTGCTGATAGTGCATGTGTTAAATG
>CAZDDA010000034.1:0-12954 GCA_964504085.1 uncultured Thermotogae bacterium
TCCATGCGCTTTTGTTGCGCTTGGGTTTCTGCAACTTGGGCGTTATATTTCTGCATATCGGCCTCATACGATGCAGCCTGATATTTGCTGTACACTTGAATGGCGGTACCTGCGACACTTAGGATTGGTGCTATAAATCCCATTATTATCCTTTCATTAAAACTTCTACTCCTTTGGCCATGATCTTGTAGTCATGACCTTCGATGAGTCTGCTCATTGAGTGAACGGCACTCATGGCAGCGATTGAACTGTATCCGAGATTTTTCCCGTGAACTGTAAGCCACTCGACGCAGTGGTTGAGCCCTTTGAACTTATCGATTGCACCGACTTCAGGGTTGACGATTGGCCAAGCCAGAAGTCCGAACGGGACGCTGTTGTCCATGTAAAGCCATGCCGCAGCGCACGGCGTGTCCTCGTAGTTGTAGGCAATGCAACCTGTCTGCGGCAATGCACTGTGCGGCACTACACCTGCTCCGTGGCGTTGCCACCACGATGCAATGGTTGCATGGTCCTCTTCGTTGTATGCTCGTAGTTGCATCATGGGCTTGTAACGTCGTAATGGATGACGAGTGCAGCAAGGGTGAAGGGCAGCGGGTCAGACGACTTTAGAATGACCACGGGGTCACGCTCGTGTCCGGTGTTCGTCATGAGTTCGACGTCTCCATTAAACAGTGCAGGCGGCAGCGACTGGTCGGCGTTGCCCTCACGGAACGACACGCTACGGTACTTCAGCGCCCCGCTAGCGTCCTTGGAGCCGTCGCAGTAGCTGATACCTGCGGTATCGATCAGAGAGGCGTACACGGCGCTTATGACCTTCGTATAGCCACGGGACGAACCGACGTTCTGGTCGGCGTTGATCTGGAGCGGTTGCACAATGGCATCATAGCCAAAGCCCACAAAGATGATGGAGTAAGTTTGGTCGAACGTCAGCGTGCCGTTGGTGACAGTCTGAGGGTCGAGGACGTAGCCGTCTGCAAGGATAAAAACCTCCTCACCTTCCAAGTGCCAGAGCTTGTTGATAGATAAGGAGGTGTTTTGTGGGAAGTAGCTCGAACAGTCTAAAAAGCGCTTGCCTGAGATAGTTTCAGGAACGACGACAAAGCCGCCAAGTTGTGAAACGAAGTCGTCTACGCTGGTGAAGTTAAATCCTCCGGTCTGGTTAGACAGATAGGTATATCCGGCCTTCGTGGTTGTCCCGTAGATAAACTCCGCTTCGACTGAGTTTAAGGCTGCGAGAGCTTCAGCTTGAGTCGCACCTCGCTCATGGCTCGCCTCATCTGTAAACAGCAGCACTTGATGGTCGTATCCACTTCTCCAGCTAAGGTCTTCGCACGCTTTCACGATAGCGCCATAGCCATTTTCAGGGAGGTGCGTGCCACCACCAAAAACAGTGATAGCGGCAAGTTCCTCCCTGAAAGAAGTGTAGCTTGCGAAATCAAATATAGGATCAAAGACAGGATCATCGTCTTCATCCTTAAATCCGATCAATGCGAACTGAACATCTCGATATGCAGAGCCATAGATCGATGCGATCTGATCGGCTAGTTCGAGCGTATCCTCGATGATGGATCTCATACTTCCAGTCGTGTCTACGCAGAAGCAAATTTGCGCGTCTTCATTTTGTCCGGAGTCGTAGACATTGACCGATGGGTTATATACCCCGCTTAAGCGCTCTACGAATCTTCGGACGGTGCCGTCGATAGTCCGCTTGGCGCAGACCCACACCTCGTCGTCGTCGGCAGAGTAAACCGTTTCGACTCCTTCAAAGTATCCCTGCGTATCGTGTGGGTTCCATGCGTAGACGTTCTGGTCTTTTTCGTAGGTGAACGACAGCAGGCGTCCGTCATTGCAGCAAACCCAGATGATCGGATTAGGAACCGACTGATAGGCCACAGAAACGATGCCAGATGACGTCAGGTGCTCGCTGAAGATCTGCATGTCGGCTCCGTGGAACTTGTCCCTCTCGAGGCTGAAAGCGAGCTCACGGAGCCTCTCAGTGCTGCCACGCTGCACGTACATAATCGTGTCATCTACTGTCTCGGGACGGATGTCCTTGCTACCCTTGTTTTCCTGACGGCGTGCCACGATGTTCGTCGGGCTGATGATGGAGTTCAAGTCGGTACCGGAGAGCGTCCACTCGCTGCCGGACGTGCCGATCATGAGCTTGTCGCTCGGTACCATCCACAGGATGTCGTTACGCTCTTTGGAGTCCAACTCAATGAATAGGCCGTCCGTGTCTTCGTTGCCAAGCTTGTAGCTGTCGAAAAGGTCGGTTTCGGACTTCCAGATCCCTTGCGGGTATGTGTCTGTCCGAGCGAACCATAGGGCTTTTTCGAAGAGCGCGACAGTAGCAGGATACCC
This sequence comes from uncultured Thermotogae bacterium, assembly GCA_964504085.1. Classification (GTDB taxonomy): domain Bacteria; phylum Bipolaricaulota; class Bipolaricaulia; order UBA7950; family UBA9294; genus CAZDDA01. Next base: position 2,362 of record CAZDDA010000034.1, read on the forward strand.
CTGAACGTCGCTCCATGCGCCCTCAGACCAGTCCTCGGTCACAGCGGTAGAGTGAAGATCCTCTACGATGTCCACGGTAACTTCGGTGCTGCTGGTAAATGCGGTCACCTTGACGGCACCCTCGACAAGCGAAGCTTCAGACCGGAGCGTGGCTTTTGCCGAAGACACATCGCCACCCAAGAAGTAGTAGCGAGCCTCGTCCTCTTGCTCGAAGCGGACGTTAAAATTTTTACCATTTTCATCAGCAGAAGCGGAAGTGTAAGACCCGACCTCTATCCATTCGGATGCGGTATAAGTTGAAAAATTCGGCGACTCTACGATAGATTTGTAAACGGTCACAGTTCCATTCCATTTACCCGAAGTCTCAAACGTCAAATTGCCCAGAGCTTTGATAGCATTAGTGACTCCAGAGGCAGCGATCTCCTCCGACTCACGGAAGTGCCTAAGCACCCAATAGCTGCCAACGTGGTCTGCTGTAAACGGTGTGTGGCCGGATGCAGTCATTGTCGCACCCGTTCCGGTCGTCGCATCAACTTCGAGGAGTTGTCCGGCCTCCACGTTCGGGTCGAGCGCCGGAGGGAACGCGAACTCGTATTCCGTGAACGTCCAGTTGGTCAGGCCGAACCGGATCAGGCGCTGCACGGGGTTGTTCCCATCGCAGAACCACATGACGTCGTTCTTCTGCGCGTAGTCGAGATCGTAGAGTTCGGACTCTTCGTAAATGGAAGCAATCTCGTAGACCTTCTCGACGAATCCTCCTGTAGATTCTGCCGTCCATGCGCTACCGTCGATGTCATTGCCATCGCGGTCGGTAAGCTCGAACGTGTCTGTCGTCTTGTTCGACACGATAAGCCAGCGACCATTGAGTTCGGTCATCTCCTCGCAATCGTCGATGTAGACCTCGTCTCCGTCGCTATACCCGTGTGCGGTTGATGTCACGACCACCGGATCGGCGGCAGTTGCCGACTCAAGGGACTTTGCGGTTTCGCGCACCTGCTTCCCGTTCACATGGAACCGGACGTATTCATGCCCCATCTCAAGCAGCATCGTGTCGGACTTGGAAAACCGGAACCGAACAGGACGAAAGATCCGGTTATCGTATTTCGCCGGAGCCACCATCTCGAACCCTTTACGTTTCGTTACTGCACCGTGTGGCGTGCTGATGACGTTCTTAGCCTGCCGACAGGCGCTGGCATGCTTCTCGTGGTCGGAGCGGTTGTAGACCTTCGTGGACCACTCACCAGCGTTCAGGTGGTTGATGTCTTTGCGTGTTTTTGCCATTAGTCGATCATGACGCCCTGAGTGCCGGACGTGGTTTCATTTGTGCTGATCCGGCGTGTCGTTCCGGTCCAGCGTGAGCGCGACAGAATCTTGTCACGAGCGTTCGTCCTGTGACGTCCCTGAGCGGCCTTGGCACTCGACTTCTGTGCCTTGATCTCGCTGGACTGCATAAGCGCCTCAGCACGCTGTGCGTCCCCGCGTCGTGCGTTCACGATCTCTGCTGCCAGTGCATCTGTGAATGCAGCTACGAATTCCGAATCGTAGAGGCTCGTGTCCTCCTCGTATCGGATGTAGACGACATTCGCTGTGTCCTCATCGGTCAGCAGTCCACGACCCTCGATCTCGAAGTAGTCGTTACAGGCCTTGATGTCGGCCCCGTTGAACCGGACAAGCTCAACGTAGTCGGTCGGTAAAATGTAGGAATAGGTCCACTCGAATTCCGGTGCCGTAGCGTTCCGTGCGAGTCCCTTCCGTTTCTGTGCGAAGGCAGGACGGACTCGAGAGAGCGTCTCCTTCAGCTTGTTCTCGTAATGCTCGAGGACTGTCTCAGCGATCAGCTCGGTGGTCGTGTCCACGTTGCCTGAGATCTTCTGCTCTCGGGCCTTGGATAGTGCGAGGTTGGCGATTTCTGTCTTGTTCATTGGATTGTGTTCTCCGGATAGTAAAGAGGCCACCACCGTTTCCAGTGGTGGCCTCAACTAACCCATCAGTAACGAATGTTAGTTCGCAGAGTTGATAGCGGTGTAGAAGTCGATTGTCTCGCCAGCTACAGCGGTCCCAGTCACGGCTTTCACTTCAGCCACGATCCAGTATTCGGTGCTCGTGGTAGGCACGTCGTAAGGACGCGCAATGTAAACGCCAGAGCCTGCGAAGTCCACGCCATCAGCGAGGATGTCGGCATCGACTACGGTACCGAGACCACGGTCAGCGGCTACCCCATAGATACCCACGTCGAGCGTGAGTGCCGAAGCGGTAGTTGCTTCGATGATGTCGGAAAGAACAGGAAGGATCTTAGATCCACCCTGAACAAGACGGACACGGAACTTATCACCGACTTCAAGAGCCTTGGTGAGAGTAACTGTGTCCACGACAACGCGATGAGCGGGAGTCGTTTCGACGTTCCCGAGTTTAGTCTTCGCGGTAGGTGCAGCCTGCACAGCGGCAGTTGCGGAGGTGAGTGTTGCGTCAGCAGCCATAGTATTATATCTCCTTTATTTCTAAGCCTAGATTTAGGCAGTGATGAGAGAGTTGATGGCAACCACAGCCTTCTCTTCGTTACGATACGCGCCCATGCGAGCGGTCGTGCGGATTTGAAGAGCGTGCTCTTGCTGAGGAAGGATGTCCGCATATGCACGGCGCTCACCATCGGCAAAACGGATGTGATCCTTTGCCCATGCGAGGTTGCGTACGATGTTTCCACCCTGACCACCACCACCAGTGACTTCAGTAAGTCCGGTGTGGCACACCCAGTTGAAGCCGAGCCACATCTTTCCTTCGATGGTGCCATCGGCAATCGCTTGGATGTTGATGTAGTCGCTGGACTTCACTTCTTCAACGGTTGCGAGGAGGTTGTCCTCAGCTTCCGGATCGTAGGCGAAGACGCGAGCTGCACGCTTCAGGTCGTTGTCCTTGAAGTAACGGTTCGCACGAATGACCTTCTTCAGAGAGAGGCCGGAGTCGTTTGCACCGTCATCATAGTCGGAATCGACGACTTGAGTGAGAGCCTGAGTCGAGGTGCCGTCCTCACCAACAGTTGCCAGTCCTTCGACGGCTTCCTTAATGGTGCGGTCAACCTCACGATTGTAGGCATCAACTTGCTGCATCATGATGTCGGAATCAGGAAGAGCGATGTCGCCAAGGTTCTTCTCATCCCACTCATCGAGCAGTTCGGCAAGATCGACCTCGTGGGCGATCAACCAACGGAAGTAAGTCTGACGCTCAGAGATGCGAGTCTTCTGAGCACGGCCAGTCTTACGTTGCATGTCCAAAATTTCGGACTGATTGTAGCGCTTCTTGTATCCTTGAAGATCGACCTTTTTCACATGGGCGAAAAAGTCAGTAACGCGACGTGCGATACGGGCCTCCCAAGTGGTCGAGAAATCTTCGCGGAAGTGCGCGGGCAATTGTTCGTATGCCATAGTATTATCTCCTGTATTAGTTTGAAAACGAGTGTTTAGGTCGTCATCGGGTATCGGACTGAGTCCGGCCTACGACATACTGGGAAGAATTCCCCCAGCAGGACGAAAGGCTTTGAGGCTGATATACAGGTGTCTCTCCGCTGCTCTCTGAATTCCACCGTGCAATACTGCGGCGAATGCAACAAGGGTGAAGGTGCAACCACAAAAAAGCCCCACGCGCTAACGTGAGGCTCGATGAGAGGATTTGAACGCCCTAGTCGATGTCAGGTATCGCTGCACGCTGTTGGGCGATATACAGGTCGATTTGACGCAACGTCGGGCGATCCTTCAGGCACTGCTGGAAGTGACGGTCTTCCCAGTCCACTGCCTCGCGGGTCTCGAGGATCGGGTTGCCCTTGTCATCCTTCTCGTATTCCCACTCGCAGGCCACCTTGATGGTGTAGTGGAGCGTCCAGTTGTGATCCCGAGTCATCTTCACATCGGCAGGAACGAGTCGCACGCCATCAGGAAGTTCGTTGTTGGCCACAGGTGCCTTACCGGATTTCACAGTATCGACCGGAACCTCATAGCCCAGCTCGGCTGCAATGCCCTTTACCTTGGCAATCGTTTCTGGATCGCCGTCGTATTTGCCACGTAGGATCTTGCTGACGGTATTCCGGTGCATCCCACCACACGCATCGGCCACGCATTGAAGTGTAACTTTCTCACTCATAGCTTACTTGGTTGTGGATGCGAGGTTCATCAGGCGATTGAACTCGGCCTGAGCACGCTTCTGGCGCGATGGCTCCTCACTGGCGAAGTCCGAGTAGAACGGATTCGACGGATCGGTCTTGATGGCGAGTGCCTGATCGCGGTAGGATCCGGCAGTCATTCCGGAGGCGTCACGTCCGGCTCCACGAGAGACAACGTCCTCAGAGATCAACTCAGTCATGCGTTGTCCGGCCTTCACGATGTCGATGTAGCTGATCGTCATCTCGGCAATGTTGCCGGACTCGGGGACTTCCACTCCGAGAGCGCGGAGCCCCTTGAGTGCGGTCTCAGCCACCTTGGGCAGCTCGTTACCGAATGCACCCTGAAGCTCCTGATTGATGCTGTCAATACGTGCCTTCTCCTGCTCGGGGACCGACTCGAGCTGGGCCTTGATCCCGTTGACCTGATGCTCGGCCAGAGCCTTCACAAGCTCGGGTGATGCATTGTGCTGGTGGAGGATGCCAAGCAGCTCGTTGGTGCTTTCAGCGTCCCAAATTTCATCTGGGATCTCTTCCGGTTTCGTCACACCGTAGCCGTCTGGCTGGTCGGGGACACCGAAGTATTCCTTCACCATCTGTGCGTGCTGGTGCTTTTGGATATCGTCAGCGTCCGGTGGGAGCTTTTGCAGGCTCTTCTGGCTGGCGAGGTATTGGAGGTTCTTAATCCCTCCGTAGAGGGCCTCCTCGTTCGGATACTTCTCAAGCATCGAGCGGATAGGCTTCGCGCTCTCAGGGAGCTTCTCGAGTGCCTCGCGGTTCAGGCCGTTCTCACCGTAGAATCCGGCGAATGGCGTGGTAGGTGTCTCCGGAGTTGGAGTCTCGACATGTGGTGTTTCCACAGGAGTCTCGACCGAAGGGGTTTCAACTGGTGTTTCTTCTGGCATTTTATTTGGTTACTGTTGGTTTAGTTACTTTGGATACGGGCTCTCGCTCGATGTCCATGAGAATGGCACGAGCCATATTGCGCTCACCCTCGCGGAGTGCTGCGTGATACGGGTCATACTCAAAAGTCTTCGGGTTCTGCTGAAAGGTCTGCCCCTTGAGGACATTTTCGAGCAGCTCCACGACAAACTTCTGCGACGTGTTGCGTTCAAGATTATCGCGCCCAAACACCCTGTGAAAGTGCTGGGCGCGTTTATCTTCTTGGACTTCAGCCTCGGTCTGAGGCCGTTCGTTACTGGTGGGTTGTTGATCTGACATAAAGTATTACACGTCAAGAGCATCTGCAAACTGTTGACGGTCTTCCTGCGGAACCTGAGACACATTGCGTGCGGCCTCGCTTCCGGTCTTCGCAAGCTCTGCGGCCATCATAGCCTGCTGCTGCTGGACTCGTGCTGACCGGATCTCGTCGCGGTCCTTCTCGGCACGCTTGTATTCAGTCGGCAGGCTCGAGTTGTCCCCGAACCCACGGATCATGGCGTCCATGTCGTAGTTGTCCGTGATGACGGTCGGATCTTGAGTGATCTCCACGAGGATGGATGCTTGCTGCAGGAAGTCGAGAGTCGTCTTGTTCTCCAGTGCGCGGAGGGCTCGTGCCACCTTGGACACGTAGACCGGAGCAGGCTCGGGGATACTGAGCTGTCCGTTCTCCTCGGTGATGACCTCTGCCGGAACCGGAGGGAACTTGCCTGCCCTGAATGCCATCCGGAACATCCGGAGGAGCAGCGGATCGAGCGTCTCACTCGTGAAGCGTGCGAAGGTAGGCCGGAAGTTGACCAGCTTCTCCTGAACCAGCTCGAGGACTTCGGTCGCCGTCATTGTCTTCGTGCGCTCGGCCAGAGCTTTGAACAGGTCGACGTGGTAGGCATCCTTCACCATCTCACGGAACTCCTGAACCATGTCCTTGCCTGCCATGTAGTCTCCAGCGTTATCGCCCCACACCTGCGGAGGATTCTTCGTGCTGTCCGGATAGACGGTCACGCCTCCGGCTTCCCACGCGATGACATCCTTGAGCGTGTCGGGGACCATCGTCCGAGGCCACACCTTGATCTCGCCCAAAGCGACGAGGGACTTGAGGACATCGTTCAACGTCCGGACCGATGGGAGGATCAGGACTGCAGGGGACCATCCGAAGTCACTGTCGCCCCACTGAGCGAAGCGTGAGCCCACGAATGGTTGCTCATCGTAGCCGGACTCGTAGAGAACGTGCTTAGATTTCTCCTCGACCCAGCACGACAGGAATTCCTTGTTGAGTCCGTCAATGCGACCTGAGTCTCGCTGAGAGGCCGGACGTGGTGCGATCTTACGCCACACCGTAAACTTCTTCGTAGCCTTCTGGTTGAGGTCTCTGTAGGCACTGATGACCCCGCTGGATACGTTGTCCTCCCCGAACTTGTCGACCAGCTTCTTAGCTGTCCACTCGTAGCAGTAGAAGATTGTATCGATGTAGCCGTCATCGTTGGACTGCGGGAAGAACTTGCCCACGTCGGTCGTCCGGAAGCTGAAGAGAGCCTTGTCGCCCTCCTCGAGATCCAGAGTGGCCGTCCCGAAGGTGTTGCGGTCCTGTAAGTGCTCCTGAATCTTCAGTGACCAGTTGGACTCATTGATCAGCTCGAGGACGATCTCAGCGCACCTGTGATACCAGTCGCGTGCAATCGGGTGTGATACGCCATCCTTCTTGGGAGCCTCGAAGTCGAAGAACTCACCGGACAGCATGAAATCGTAGCAGCCTGCAGTGAACGTCTGTGCTGCATGAACCGCTGTGGTATCGTAGATCCCCTCCGACCACTCGGTGGCACTAGGAGGCTTGATCGTGTTAATGGCGCTCTTCTGTGGGATGTAGTAGTCACCAATCGCCCTGTGCAGCGTAGACCACAGGCCGTCGTAGTGAGACTTCGCAGCCTTGGCCTCATCCAAGACCTGAGTCGGGTCGACCTTGTAGTTGTTGCGTGCCATTACCCGAGGACGTTCTTCGAGCCTGCACCACTATCACCCGAGAATACGGTTTGTTGGCGCTTGCGGCGACGGATCTCGTCTTGCTGGCTGGATCGTTTAGCCTGAGCGGTGTCGGCCTCGCTAGGCGTGGCAATCGGCGCTGGCTTCGGTGGTGGTTTAGGTTTCGAGCCTCCCATGTGATAATCTCCTTATTCGGTCATTGCTGTAAATCCGACGCTTGTCGTCGCATCGGTAGAACATGACCCACCGTAGATTGTGCGGAAGCACTGTCCAGAGTGAAGGAAGTGCATCTCCTGCTGCGATGTACACGAACCACGCATTGCAACATTGCAACGGAAACTCGAAGCTCGGATCTTCGATCTCGCAGAGGTGTGCGTCCTTATCCACAGGCCGAGCGCAAATGAAGTAGTCCGGAGCGCTGACGCAATATCCCTGCGCGAGATGAGCGTTAAGCACCTCATCCCATGAGTACGGGCATTCGAGCGCCTCGTACGCGGCTTTAGCTCTCCAGATCGGTGCGGTCATCGCCGTCTCCTACCCATGCTGACCCGAGGCTTCTGAACTAGACCCTGCTTCACTGGAATCGCACTCCGGTCGACCAGCAGGCCATCCTTTGCCGCCTGATGACTGTAGCCGAACGCTGTGGAAAAGTGAGACGACCAGTCATGCACGGGAGTCTCCCGAGCCGTCTTGCCGGACGCAGTCTCGATCTTACAGTGGAAGCACTCTAGAGCCGTGGTCAGGCCGATGTCGTTGCCATCCTCATCGTAGACGCAGCATCCGTCGTCGTTGCTGTCGCTGTACTTGAACTCGCATCGACTAAACTGAGTCTGGGCTTCGACGATGTTGTCCCACTCGCTCATCGGCCTCTTAAGCACTACGGCGACCGAGCATCCGGCCTGCAGGAACAGACGGTGCCACGAGTTGTGCTCCGCGTCGTGAGGCAGGAACACGCCACCGTAGAGGTATCCGAGACCCGACATGAACTTCCACCACTGGGCAGGCGTTGCAAGCGTCTCACCGTTGCCTGAGTAGGCTCCAAGGTAGATCTTGCGGTCACCGACCTCCTGCCAGATCACCAGCTTCGTATTCTCCGGAGCCCCGATGTCGAGTGCAGCGTAGACCGGAAGCATGTCGTAGTGCCGGATGTCGTCGTTGATGCGTCCGGCCAGAGCAGCGGCGTCCATGAAGGATGCGTAGATCTGACCGTCCTCACGCACGCTCCACATGTCATCGATGGTCGTCGGGAACTCCCGCTTCACCCAGCGACCGGAATTCTGAGGCTGCTTCTCCTTGTAATACCACAGCTTCTGCCTGTCCGTGAACTTGTGTCCGGTGAGCTTCTCCTTCTCATCGAAGAACCTGTGAGTCTCTGCATCGATCTGACTGCAGTCTCCATCAAGCTCGTAGCGTGAGTCGAGATACCACGGAAAGAAGAGGACGGTCCAGTCCTTCGCAGTGCGGTGCTTCTCAGCGACCTTCAGGCCTGAGTTTACGATCTGATACCAGTCTCCCCCTCGGCCACCACGGAACGTCCCCTCAGCGAAGATGACAGCCTCGGAACCGGACACAGATTGAAGCATGCCGCCCTTGATCTCTGCGGAGCGCTCTGGGTCATTGTAGGCGATGATTCCCCACTCCGAGATGTGGAGGAATGTCGGAGTCTTACCGACCACCGATAGACCGAACATGACGCTGCCACCGTTGGACCATGCGATCTCGGCCTTGTTGTCGCGGATCAGTCCGGCACCGTTCTTGAGGTCCGGATCCAGCTTCTCCCACATCAGGTCGACAATCTTCTTCTTCTCCCATGCGTCAGGCTGGCTACGTTCGATGACTGCCGACTCTTGACCCTTGCAGAAGTAGGCACGGTCGAATGCGATGACCTCAGCAAGCGTGCTGAAACCGAGCTTACGTGCTTTCGGGATGGCGATACGCTGGCGACCGAGGATGTAAATGTAGTAGAGGACCACACGCTGCGGCCAGTTCGGGATAAACTTCTCGTAGACTCCATCGTCATTCCGGATGCAGTAGAGGTTGCAGATTCGGAAGAGTGGCTCCATCAGGCGCTTTTCGAGCAGCTCCTGAGTCATGTCGTCAGGGATCTCGTAGTCCTTCAGGTCGATGGATTTGTAGTCGATCATTTCCTGCGTTTGAGTCTAAAGGCTTTCCTGACGGCACATACTGCGAAGCTGGCAGCGTAGAATCCGATCATCGCGACTACGACGACTGCCACGATCTGGAACTGTTCAGGAATGCTCATATGATCCCAGCCTCCTCAGCCTGTTGGACAGCACTCTCGAGGATATCTATCCGGTCGTCAGTCTTCAGGCTCATGTAGCGGATAGCTATTCCTGACATCCCGAAAGCCGGAGCCACGACGACGACAGGCTCGATCTCTCCAATGAGGTTGGTGAACTCTGCCTTGTGCATAGAGCACAGTCCTGCCAGAGCGAATCCGGCGCGTGTTTCAGTGATGAGGGTCTCTGCTGTCATGATTTTTATTTTGTTGATTGTGATGTGACTTGTGAAATTTGCGGTGCGATTGAGCTTGACGGATTCTCAGCGTCTGTAAAATCCGCAGCGTAGCGAGGACAACAGGTGCTTAGGATCGGCCATTACGAATCCGGTCAACGAGAGATCCGGTCACCTCCTGCTTCTCCGGTTCGAACCAGCCGTTGACCTTGGCCAAGAACGTGAGCGCTGGAGTAGCCTCAGACGCCTTGGCACCCTTGAAGCGACCCTTACCCCTCACGATGTCAGCGGCGGCTCTGCAGCCATCCTCACGGCTCATTACAGCGCTCGTAGAGGCTTTCTTTCGGCACAAGCTGATGTATTCGCTTACATTCGCCTTCGCCAATGCTCCGGAAGTGGTTACAGCAGAAGCATATCCGGCAATTCTTCCGGCTTCTGACGGCTTCTTACCGTCGAGAATAGCCTCACACAATTTAAACTGCTTGGTGGTCATCTGATCGCGTAGCTCTGCGATGCGTGCGTCGTCTGTGGCGTTACTCATGGTAGGTCACGGTGTTGAAAATTCGGTGTTTGTCGAGAAAAATAGAACTCCCGTTGCTCACGATCCTCGTTCCTCGGACGCGAGAACAGGGCTGTTAGATAAAGGAAGAAGCACTTTACTTTTCCACTCTAAATGATCCGAAAGAAACTTTTCGCAGCATCGTCTCCCGTTTTTCGTTTTACATTTTTTTGCCATGTCGCGAACAAAGTCTTCTACCCAACTAGCGGTGCTGCCAGTTTTCACCGCATCGTAAGCGGACTTTACCATCACATCATCATGATATATATTTTGGATCTGGACGAACGCTGGCTCTGGCATCCAATCAAATCGAACCAGCCGACATAGACAAGCCCATAACCGCCAGAAGATATTTGATTTAGTAGTGTTTTTCATAAGTCGTTGCCCTTTATGGGCTGTCTAGTCTCGATGTTCGATGAAAGAAATTCGTAACGTTCTGGCTCCAATAGCTCCACTTCCATGTCTTCTCGCTCAAGGATCACCTCGAAGCGAAGAT
>CAZDDA010000035.1:0-5385 GCA_964504085.1 uncultured Thermotogae bacterium
CCAAGGCGAACGGTGACGCGGAGAAGGCAAAGCAGATCCTGCGCGAGGAGGGCAAGGAGCTCCTTGCTCATAAGGAACGCGAGGCGACCGACGGTCGAATCGAGGCCTACGTACACCACAGCGGCAAGGTGGGTGTTCTGGTGGAGGTCGCCTGCAATACGGATTTCGCTGCCAACAGCGATGATTTTCGCCAGTTTGCACGTGAGCTCGCGATGCACATCGCCGCTGCTCGACCCCGATACCTTGCTCCCGAGGATGTCTCTGTGGATGACATTGAGCAAGAGAAAGAGATCTACCGCAAGCAGGTTGAGAAAGAAGGAAAGCCTCCTCAGATAGTGGAGAAGATCATCGAGGGCCGACTGAAGAAGTTCTACACCGAAGCCTGTCTTCTGAAGCAACCTTTCGTGAAGGATCCATCGCGTGTGGTTGAGGATCTGTTGGCGGACTTGTGCTCCAGAACGGGCGAGAATATCCTCGTCAAGCGGTTTGCCCGCTACGAGATTGGCGAAAAGGTCGAGTGAAAGCCACCCCTTTGCGCCTCCTCCTCAAGCTGAGCGGTGAGGCGTTGAAGGGTCAAGAAGGCCCACTTTCTCCAACTTCCCTACGATACATCACGGACGAGATTGTCATGCTTGCCGACATCGAACTGGCGATCGTGGTCGGTGGGGGAAACTTCATTCGCGGAGCCCGCAGCCGGTGGCTTGATCGGATCGAGGCTGACACTTTGGGAATGCTGGCAACTGTTCTCAATGGCTTGGCGCTTCGCGCCTACCTGGAGAAAGCAGGGCGGGAAGTGGTCATACAATCAGCGATTGCAACCGAGCTGACCGAGCCCATCTCCTCGCACAACGCACGAGCGGCGATGGCGAACGGGGCGATCGTAATCTTCACTGGTGGAACCGGGAGTCCACTTGTGACCACCGACACCGCAGCCGCTCTCCGTGCTGCAGCGATCGGAGCCAACCTCCTCGCAAAAGGGTCGAACGTTGCCGGAGTGTTCACCGAGGATCCCGATACCCATAAAGAGGCTCACTTGCTACAGGAGTTGAGCTTTGACACGTTCATCGCCTCTCGCTACGGGGTGATGGATGTCGTTGCAGTGGAGATCTGCCGAGAGAACGACCTTCCCATCGAGGTGTTTGACTTCGGCGCATCCGGAAATCTGGCAGCGCTCGCGGCAGGAACAAGAGTGGGGACGCGTATCCACTAGAGTGCGTGTGGAACCCCGAAATCTCCGGCGACAACGACGGGCGAGTTGCAGCACCTAAGAGAGGAAAGACAGGAGCTTGACTGATCACCACGTAGAGTTGCCAAGCATCGGGAGTGACTTGCGGAGCCCTGGTGTATGGGGGGTAGGCGCGTTCAGGATACAGACACATCCGAGGATCCTCCAGAGTGCGGCGAACCCCAGCGCTTGACGCTGGCCAACTAGTCGGTGTGCCGGTTTGGCCACGTGGCGTTGAACCCACTTCATCGGGGCATCACCGTTTGCTAGACTCGTAGCCACTTGAGCACGTCACCGAACCGTCTTTCCACTTCTGCAATGAGAGGGGGTGAAGGGCCTTCTTCGTGGGTGTTTCGTGCTTCTTTCCTTGCCTCAGTGATTAGGTCCAGATCGTGGATCAAATCAGTCGCACGCAATCGACTGAGGAACCCATGTTGTTGCGTTCCAAGCAGGTCACCCGGCCCGCGGATCAGCAGATCTTCCTCAGCGATGGAGAAACCGTCTTGGTTTGTGCTGAAGGCAGTGAGGCGCCTTCTTGCCTCGTCGGTTTTCGCTTCACCAATCGCGAAGCAAGTAGCCGATTGGCCGGCCCGGCCGATGCGGCCGCGTAGCTGGTGAAGCTGCGATAGTCCGAAGCGATTTGCATGCTCGATCACCATGAAGTCGGCGTCTAGAACGTCTATTCCCACCTCAACGACCGTTGTCGTGACCAACAGGCGGAGATCGCCTTTCCGGAAGGCGTTCATCACGCGGGTTCTGTCCGCTGTTGCCAGACGACCATGGATGAGGCCAACCCCGAAGTTCTGGTAAGTGGCGGAGAGCTCTTCGGCCATTTGTACCGCCGCTTTTAAGTCGAGCTTCTCTGACTCATCGACCAGCGGAAGGACGATAAATCCCTTTCCCCCTGTGTCGAGGAGGTGGTGGATCTCAGCGTACACTTCATCTCGCCGAGTCTCCGCCACCCACACCGTGCGGATGTCCTTTCTTCCTGCGGGCATTTCCTCGATCAAAGAGACGTCGAACTCACCGTACAGCGTAAGGGCGATCGTCCGCGGAATTGGAGTAGCACTCATGACAAGGAGGTCAACCTGCTCGCCTTTCTCTTCGATCAACGTGCGCTGTACTACACCGAAGCGGTGCTGCTCGTCGATTACGACGAGCCCCAGTGTGTGGAAAGATACGTCTTCCTGGATGAGAGCGTGTGTTCCCACAAGCAGGTCGATTTCTCCGCGTGCAAGTCGCTTTTTCAGAGCCTCCTTTTCCTTGGTCCCGCTGGTAAGTAGTGTCACGGTGACTGGTAGTCCAGAAAGCAGCTGGCGGAATCGCAGGGCGTGCTGTTCGGCAAGGATCTCGGTTGGGACCATGAATGCCACTTGGTATCCGGCGTCGATTGCGTACAAAGAGGCCGTGAGGGCCACAACCGTTTTTCCTGATCCCACGTCTCCTTGGAGGAGACGCAACATACGGGAAGGTTTGCGTAGATCGGAGATGATTTCCTTTAGGGCTGCCCTTTGGGAAGCGGTAAGCTGGAAGGAAAGGCTGCCCAGAAACGAGTTGGCTAGCACACCGGAATCTGAATGAGGGGTTCCCTCACCGGTGCTTGTCGTCTCTGCCAGGCCGAGCTGCAACAGGTACAATTCTTCGAAGGCGAGGCTGCGGCGGGCTGTCTCGAATGTGTCGCGATCTTCTGGAAAGTGAATTGAGCAGATGGCATCACGTTTTGAAAGAAGGTTGTGTCTCTTGCGGAGAGGGCTGGGGAGCAGGTCTTGGAAGGTTCCACCGTAGACTTCCAGGTTTCGCGCGATCACCGCGCGCAAGACGCGATCGCTGATTCCCTCCGTTGTTGGGTAGACGGCGACGAGCCGCCCTGCTTCCATACAATCACCGGCTGGTTCCCACACGGGTGAGCGCATCTGTAACTCCCTGTAGTGCTGTTCTACCCTCCCGTACAAGTCAATCATTTCGCCCTGGTGGAGCTGCTTGGCAAGCCAGGGTTGGTTGAACCAGACCGCATAGAGCAGGCCGGTCTCGTCTTCCAAGGCGGCCTTAACGATGGTCATCTGAGCACGTATGCGGATTTGATTAACGACTAGCACCCTGGCACGTACGCAGGCCTCATCTCCTTGCGCAAGCTCCCCAATCTGTTTGAAGTGTGAGCGGTCCTCGAGGCGGCGCGGAAGGTAGCTCAGCAGGTCCTCAATCGTGTGAATCCCTAGTTTCTCAAAAAGCGCGGCGCGTTTGCTTCCAACTCCTTTGGCATGGCCAATGGAAGAAAGCAAGTATTCCCCTTTCAATTTAGAGATTGAATCATCCGTTTCGCATTCCAGCTGTTCGAGCAGACGGACTACGGTCTGTTGTCGTGTCGAGTAGCTGGCATTTCCGTATCCGGCTACTAGGGGCAGGGCCTCCGGAAGATTTCGCCGGATGAATTCTTCCAGGCCGCAGGTTACGGTGTCGTCCGTATAGCCGTTCGCGCGTTCCAGCCGGAGGATCTTCTCGATTTGGTTGCTTAAAAGATCCTTTTCTTGCTGCATATCGGTGGTTACTATATAATGGCGTAGCACGACAAGCAAGGGGAAATTCGATGTCAATTGCAGCCTACGGAGATTCGGTTCTTCGTCGCAAAGCTGAACCAGTGGGACAGATTAACGCACAAACAAGGCATGTCTGTGAGTTGATGGTAGAGGCGATGATCCGAGCTAGCGGAGTGGGTCTTGCTGCTCCCCAGATAGGTGTTTCCAAACGGATTATCGTTCTCGACATGGATGGCGAGTTCCATGTCCTGATCAATCCTTGCATTGTGGAAATCTCTGAGGAAGGGGACGAATCTCAGGAGGGGTGTCTGAGCGTTCCTGGCGTGGAGGCGCCGGTTGTCCGTAGGCGGAGGGCGTGTGTTCGCGGGCTCAACCTTGAGGGGAAAGAGATAGAAGTGGGGGGAGAAGGGCTGATTGCTCGCGCGCTGCAGCATGAGATCGATCATCTGAATGGTGTCCTCTTCATCGATCACTTAAGTCCAGCCCGACGTCAAAGCCTCCTCAAGGAGTACGCGCGCAAGCAAAGGGAGAAGTCTTAGTTGAGAGTCGTCTTTCTCGGCACTGCAGCGTTTGCCCGTCCTTCTCTAATAGCGCTTGCCAAAGTCCACGAGATTGCCCTTATCATCACTCAGCCCGATCGGCCGGCGGGCCGAAAGCAGCAATTAAGCCCTCCCGCGGTGAAAGTGGAGGCCGAGCATCTGGGACTTCGATTTGCCCAACCAGAGTGGATCAACAGCAAAGAGACGCAGGGCCTCCTGGAAGAGGTTGCCCCAGAAGTAATCGTGGTTGCGGCCTACGGGCAGATCTTGAGGGAAGCGGTCTTTTCCCTTCCACCCTTGGGAACAATCAATATTCATGCCTCCCTACTCCCACGGTATCGCGGCGCGGCACCGATCAATTGGGCGATCATCCGTGGTGAGGTGGAGACCGGGATCACGACCTTTCTGATTGAAGAGGGACTGGACACGGGGTTGATTCTCCTTAAGAAAGCATTGCAGATTGGCAGGGACGAAACCGCCGGCGAGTTGCACGACCGTCTTGCCGCACTCGGTGCAGAGGTGATCCTTGATACCCTGGCAGGCCTTGAGGCGAAAACCCTGGGACCGGTTGCGCAAAACGACAAAGAGGCGTCGGTTGCGCCGATGCTGCGACGTGAGGACGGATTGATCAACTGGCAGAAACGTGCGCTGGAGCTCCACAATCAAGTGCGGGGGATGAACCCCTGGCCGGGAGTCTATACCCACCTGGGAGAAGCGCGAGTCAAGGTGCATCGAACCGCGCTTACGGAGATCGCCTGTGGTGAGGTCCGTCCGGGCCAGATTGCCTTACGAGAGACTGGGCGTCTCCTTGTGGGAACCGCCGATGACCTCCTCGAGATCCTCGAGGTTCAAAGGGAGTCCCACCCTCGCATGACCGGCTGCGCTTTTTTGAATGGCCTACACCGAGTCACTGCCTTCAATTAGCACGGGGATAGAGACCAGGAAGGCCGCTTTCCTCAAGGCGTCGCTCAAATCTTACTCCCAGCAGTTCGCGCACAAAAATCTCTGCGGTATTGTGAACTGTGGCTTTGAGCACGTGGCCACCAATCGCTGTTCCATCACGCTTGGCAACGGTGGCGTGGCAGTG
>CAZDDA010000035.1:5485-12908 GCA_964504085.1 uncultured Thermotogae bacterium
GCACGTGGCCACCAATCGCTGTTCCATCACGCTTGGCAACGGTGGCGTGGCAGTGTAGCATCCGCTCTTCGCCTCTACGGGCAAAGTTGCCTTGTAGTGATAGGAGTTCGACGGGTTCGCTGATTCGTTTTACGTCGTACTCCCTACCGTTCCAATAGCCCATTTCGAGATTCCTGAGCATTCCTATACCATTCAGAATGACTCCGGAATCCACCTTGAGTGCCACAAGAGAAGCGGCAAGGTTCTCTCCATCGATGAGCCTTACCATTAGATCATTCCCCGACCGCGCCTCGATCATGATTGCCCTCCCTTCACAAGGATTGTAGGAGACAGTGCCGCTGTCTGCTAGTTGAATGCAGGCTGTTCCTTGCCTATTCTCACTGGTATGAATTCCGTGACGAAGGCCAGATGGATCAAGACTCGGCTTTCCGCGCGCTACGGTGAGATTTCCTTCCAGAGGACAGATCCGCTTGAGACGCTCATCAAGACAATTCTTTCCCAAAACACGAACGACGGCAACCGTGACCGTGCTTACCAGTCGCTCCGCCGTCGTTTGAGGAGCCTGACTGCGATAAAGGACGCAAAGGTAGAGGAGATTGCCGAGGCAATACGGGTTGGAGGATTACACCGACAGAAGGCGCTTCGGATAAAGCAAGTTCTCCAGCGGGTTGAACAGGAGATGGGGTCGCTTAATCTGTCCTGCCTTGGGGAGCTTTCCCTCGATGAGGCGATGGCGTGGCTTCTTGCCTCGCCCGGAGTGGGAAAGAAAACGGCAGGAATTGTCGTGCTGTTTTCCTTTGGGAAGCCCTACTTCCCGGTTGACACGCACATTCGCAGAGTGTTGACTCGGCTTGGTTTTGTGAAGCCACAGGAAGATCCTCATGATCGGATGAACGCGATGCTTCCCAAAGATCCTCAATTCATGGCGACACTGCATCTTTACTTGATTCAGCTGGGGCGCGAGGTGTGCCGTCCGCGTCGTCCCGACTGCTTGCATTGCCCGTTAAACAGTGGCTGCAAATGGGCAAAGGCCGAGCTGCCTTGATCGGGTTGCTTTGAAACGGGACTTGGAGGAAGGTACAAGGAAGGGGTACAGTGTATCTTGAGGAGAGAGTAGGGCAGTTGCTAAGGGAGAGAGGGCTCACCATCTCTGTGGCTGAATCGTGCACCGGTGGGCTTTTGGCAAGCCGAATCATCGATGTGGCCGGGGCTTCTGTTTATTTCCTCGGAGGAATTGTTGCGTATCAGAATGATGTTAAAGTGAGGTTGCTGGCGGTTCCGGAACAGGTTATCAAAGAGGGCGGAGCAATCAGTTCGGAGACTGCCACGGCGATGGCCCGTGGCTGCCGAGAGCTTTTCGGCAGTGACATTGGAGTCTCTATTACTGGGATTGCTGGACCGACCGGAGGAAGCGCAGCAAAGCCGATTGGCACAACGTACATCGCTGTGGAGGGCCCCGCTGGTGAATGGTGCAGGTGTTTCCACTGGTCAGGAAATCGAACTTCAAACAGAGAAAGCTCAGTGAATGCTGCGTTGGAGCTAATCCTTGCTTGCTTGGATGATGACAACCCGCCATCCATTTGAGCCATCGGCGTAATTCGGTAGTTTGTGAAGCTTTTCCTCGATTGGTCGCACCTGCTTTGCGGTAGTCCCCACACGTCTGTTTGGTTTTTCTCGTTGTGTTATCCCAAAGATCGTGACGTGGTGTCTCGCTTCAGTGTCGGATGCTCGCCCTGTGCCGGCAGTCTCACTAGGGGTGAATCCTCACCATTTTCGTTACAATGGGAAGAAACGGGATACTTTCTGCTGTGCGTATGACGAGGATCGCTTGACCATCCTAGCCGCAGGGCAGGTGATTCTTAAAAGAAAGGGTGGAGATCCTACCGAAGGTCACACGAGACCGTTGTATCCGATGCTTCTCCCTTCCTGCTGCGCAACAGCTTGTCCTTCAACACAACCTGGCAGAAGCAGGCGGAGTGCTCGTTACCATTCGGTTGTGAGGTGCGTGCATGACACGACGATTGCTTGTCATTGGACTTGACGGCGTAGGGTTTGACCTGATCTCGCCGTGGGTGGAGGCGGGAGAGCTTCCTTGCTTGGGACGTCTCCTTGCCCAGGGAACAAAAGGACCTCTGCTGAGCACGATCCCCCCACTGACCGGGCCCGCGTGGACGAGCTTTCAGACCGGAGTCAACCCTGGAAAACACGGTGTCTTTGGCTGGACAAAGCGTCGTCCAGGTAGCTACGCGATTTCCGTCATTAATGGCGGGGACATTGGCTATCCTACTATCTTGGAACTTGCGAGCGAGAGCGACCGACAGGTTGTGAGTATTGGTCTACCAGTGACGTATCCCACAAGACCGGTGAACGGCATTATCGTTCCCGGTATGTTGACCCCGCGGCGTGACCGCGCCCCTACATATCCTCCGCATGTATACGGCGAATTGCGTCAGGCCGCTCCTGATTATCGGTTCTTCCCAGAGTGTGCTCATCGTGTCAGCCTTCGGGCAAAGGTTGAGGAATTGCTCGTTTGCGCAAGAGGAAAGGCAGCGGCAGCACGCCACTTCATGCACCGCCGGGATTGGGACATGTTGCTGGTCCACTTCCAGGTGACGGACAAGGTCCAGCATGACCTGTGGGGTGTGACGAAGCACGGGATCGATCCGCTTCTTGTTGTCTTTCAAGAGGTAGACCGATTGGTCGGTCAACTTGTTGAAATCGGGCGGCAAATGGGGGCAACGGTCATCGTGCTTTCCGATCACGGGATGGGGCCGCAAGAATACACCTTCTCTATCAATACGTGGCTTTGGCAAGCTGGTTATCTTCAACCCAAGGGAGGCGTTGCTGGGAACCTCAAACGGAGGCTCTTTCGTCTTGGTTTCACCCAGCGACGGTCACTCCGTCTTGGTCTTTTTTTGTACCCAATTGCTTATCGAATGGGGCTGGCCAGTTCGTTCATGGATATCATCGGAGAAGAGAGGCTGGCAAAAATGATCTCGTCCCTGTTTCTTTCGCTTGACGATATCGATTGGGCAAAAACGCGTGTATATTCCCGCGCTGACATCGGCCATCTTTGCCTGAATTTGAAAGGGCGCGAACCACATGGAATCGTCGACGGGGCAGAGGCCGATCGACTGATCGAGGAACTCATCGACCGGCTGAAAGGGGTAAGAAACCCGTATACGGATGAGCCACTGTTGGGTGATGTATTTCGACGAGAAGCCATCTATCACGGTGAGAGGCTTGCTCAGGCGCCTGATATTCTGTTTTTGCCTCAAGACTTGCGCACAATTGCTACAGGGGCTTCCGGGTTCTATTCCAAGGCGGTGTTCGATCGGCCGCAGCTGCGCGCCAACCATCGAATGAACGGAATCGTCATCGGTCTCGGCAAACCGTTCAGGACGGGTCACACAATTCAGCGAGCCCGCTTGGTCGATCTTCCTGCCAACCTGCTCTATCTTCTCGGTTGCCCTATTCCGACGTACATGGACGGCAGGATTTGGGAGGAAGCGTTTCTGTCGGGCACACTGTCGTTGCGGAGTCCGCGATGGGTCGAGCATTCTCCCACTCGGAGAACCACTGCACCATCAGGGGAGGAGGACGACCCTGAGCTTGTGCGACGGTTGAAGGGGCTTGGCTACCTCAGCTAGGCTTGATCTGCACAAGGAATCCGTGTTAGTATTCCCTATATGAAAAAACCACTCAAGAAGGGGTTAAACTACACCCTCTCAGTAGTGGTCGGGGTCGGGCTCCTCGGGGGGGTACTTTACTATGTGGGCTGGCGAGGCATCTTTGCCCAAATCACCGCTTTAGGAGCAGCGGGTCTTGCCGGAGTGGCCGGCGATGTCCTTCTCACCATTGTTGCGTGGATTCTCTGTTGGGTAGTCATCCTGCGTTCGTACGGGATTACTCTCTCTTTGAACAACATCACCGCGGCGCGGCTGAGTGGGTATGCAGTGACTTATCTGACCCCTACACTCTACTTCGGGGGAGAACCAATACGGGCACTGATGGTGGTCGGCCGCACTCCGGCCCCGGCAACCCGTATCTTCGCCACCATCGTGGTCGAAAGGTTTCTCGGAGGGCTCAGTCTGGTAGTGTTTGTCCTCATCGGGGGCTTCTATGCACTGATCTCGCCTCACGTCAGCATGGTGGAGAAAAGGCTCGTTATTTTTGGAGTTCCTTTTATTTTCTTTTGGATTGTTGTTGGATTGATTAACTTTGCGTGGAACTTCAAGTGGATCAGTCGCTTGATTCGATTGTTGAGGTATCCCCTGCCGCGTTGGCGAAAGGTCTTTGAGCGAGCGGCGAACAAAGTTTCTGAGACCGAGGATGAAGTCTATGAGGCGTTTACCCGCCACTGGAAAGGTACCTTGTTTGCCTTCCTCATTCAGACCGTCGCCACGTTCTTCGTCTATATTCGGCCACAGGTCTTCTTCCACTTCTCCGCGCATACCACGTTTAGCTTCCCTCAATTGTCGCTTCTGTTTACCTTGAACATCATGCTCTCCTTCTTCCTCTGGATTACTCCGGGAGGATTGGGAACAAGCGAAGCTGCACTAATTGGTATCTATAAACTGGTAGGAGTAGGTAAGGAAGGAGCGGTTGCCTTTTCACTAATATTTAAGTTTATTGAAATCCTTTTTGTTGTAATCGGTCTTGTATATTTATTCAACAGGGGGCTCGGTCGGATAAGCTCTCGCAGCACGGAACATCATTCCTGAAGTGAGATAGCATGCAATTTCTTAAGAGACAATTCTTCAAAATGCCTAGATTGCGCGTGTGTTTTAGTAAAATGCATGTTTCTGTACTCTCCAGCCGGAGCTAATGCGCAGATATCAGAACGAACCCAGTCCGTTCCTACATTACACAACTTCCCGGTGTCTCTACGTGGAGGATCGACCCCGTTGTCATTTAAGCGGGTTGATGCACGTCATTGCGAATGCGGCTGAAACGTACGCGACGCGGTGTAGCTTGCTCCTACCACGCCAATGAGCCCTCCCATGGCGAGGCCAAGAAGCAGACTCAGCAAACTTACCGTTAACACTCGTCCTGATTCGATCAGACCGGGGGCAGCACGAAGAAGCGCTTCGGGGTGTGAGACGGCAACGTAGTGGAGAAGACAAACTGCTATGATCAACAGAAGACTGGCCAGCAAACCGCAGAGAGCACCCATGGCGACAATGGGGGGCTGGATGGCTGTTTCTGTTGTACCCGAAAGGCGCATCAGTTGGATTTCTTTAGCGAAGGTAGTGAGTAATGCCTTGAACCCACGTCGGGCCACGATCAGGTTTGCGAAGGCACTCACTGCTAATCCGATCAGAAGGCCAATTTGCACTGGCGAAGAGAGGTGAAGCACGCGTCTTTGTGGGCTTGCTGGCGAATCAACCCGTACGATTTCTAGGATCGATGCGAGACGCTCCACCAGGTGAGCGACGGCAGAGGGCTTGAATGCCTGGATTCGGAGGATTCCCCCAGCCTGGCCGGCCTCTACTTCTTGCGCGAATAGGAAATTGACTTGACGAACCTCATCCCACTCTCGGATCTCCAGGTAGACATCCTGGACTGCCTCAGGGGAGAGGCGAGGAGAAAGGTAGGCCGTGACCTCGCTTGAGGCAAGGGACGGACCATTTTGCCCTTCTGTGGGAATTCCAAGAAGGAAGAGGCTAGAGAATAGGGCAAGGAAGGAAAAGATAAGAAGCACAAATGCGATCAGGATCCCCACACTCTTTGTATCGAGGGAGCCCAAAAGCTCGTTGAGAATGAACAAGAACGTACTCATTCTACTTTTGCTCTCCCTTCGAACAGCTGTGCGACGCGACAGGTCACCGCAGGGGTAGTTGGAAGCGGGCCTCGGGTAGCAACCACAACGGTCAATCCGCTGGAGTGGATCTGCTCCAGCAAAGAGTAGAGGAGGGTCCTGTCGTCCGGTTCAAGTTCTCCGAACGGCTCGTCCAGCAGAAGCAGGAGTGGCTCATTGCAAATAGCCAGTGCAATACCGAGACGAATACGATCGAGTGGTTCTAGTTCGGCGGCCGGGATGGCCAGCTTGGCGGTTAGCCCTACTTGTTCCAGGGCAAAGAGTCCCTTTTCCTCTGCTTGTTCGCGGAAGTCTCCCAAGGTGCGCAATTTGAATATGACGTTCTCTAGAACCGTCTTGGGCAAGGGTGCAAATCCCTGGGGAACAAATCCGATTCTCCGCCGCAACTCCGATACTTTCTTCCGGCTGAGACGAGCGATGTTTCGCCCTTGTACAAGAATCTGCCCTCTCTGAGGAGGGATCAGTGTGGCCAACAGACCAAGCAGTGCCGACTTTCCTGCGGCGGCTGGGCCCACAAGAAATAGCATCTCCCCCCGATCGACGCGTAGGTGGATGTCTTCTAACACCTTGATCCCATCGTTGCTCTCAAAGTGAAGTTCGGAAACTTGAATGATCAAGGGCATCGCGCAATCACAAACCTTTCTTTTCCTGCCAGGTCTTCCTCCAACCTTGTTTCGACAAGTCCTGCTTGATTCAGCAATTCAACCACCATTTGCCCGTGTCCGTTCCCGATTTCGAGGAGAAGCGTGCCTCCTGACGTCATGTGTTTTCGCAAGCTGCCTGTAAATTCCTCAATGCGCTCCGTTCCGTGCTCTCCCCCGTCCAATGCAATGTGGGGTTCATGCTGTCGAACCTCTACCGGAAGTTGTGGAAGCTCTTTTGTTGATATATATGGTGGATTGGAGACGATGAGGTCAAATGTGCCGTTGATGCACTCGAACCAATCACTTTGTTGAAAGACAATCTGTTCAAGGGTGCCGTGGAGTTTGGCATTCTCGCGAGCCAGCTCCAGAGCCTCTGTTGAGAGGTCGACCGCGGTCACCAAAGCACGTGGGAGAAACCGAGCCAGACATACAGCAATCACGCCGCAACCGGTGCCTAGATCAAGGCACGTGATGTCCCGGTCCCGTGGAGCAAGGCCCAGTGCTTTCTCCGCCAATTCTTCGGTTTCCCGCCGGGGAATAAACGCCTTTCTGTTTACCCGAAAACGTAGTCCGAAGAAGGTGGTTTCACCGATTAAGTGCTGTAGGGGCACCCCTGCACGTCGATCCTTGATCGCATTTCGGAACCGTGTTCGTTCATCTACGGTAAGCGGTTTGTCCGGGTTCAGGTACAGGTGTAAACGATCGGCATCAAGCGTATGAGCAAGGAGAATTTCCGCTTCCAATCTAGGCTGGGAAATTCCACCATTTTTGAAATAGCCTCGTGTCCAGCTGAGAATTTCTCGAACGGTCCAGTTTGCACTCAGCGTTGTTCCTCCCTCATTCCCGGAATCTCGTGAGCGGCCGATTATGCTGTATACAATAGCAGAATCTTGTGTTGAAATCAAGGACTGGTTATAATAAACGTAGAAGGAAATAAATGGGGGGACGTCTAAGACGC